>DATBQC010000001.1:0-1860 GCA_036561065.1 Methylobacter sp.
CATCAAATAATCGGACAATGGCAACTCCATAGGTTCGCCGTTTTTTGGGTTACGCAAGATATAGCTCCTGTCGATTAAATCAATATCAGACCATTGGAGTTTTGCGGATTCATCCCTACGGCATCCGGTCAACAGTACGAAAATTAAATAATCTCTGATAGTGGGGTTGTCAATGTTCAGAACAGCATCAAACCACGCCGCCAATTGATGAGGCTTAAGGTGTCCGGTGCGCGGGTCTACTTTATACCAACTGCGCTCTTGGCTAATTCGTTTGACTGGGTTATCTGGCAATATCGACAAGCCCTTGCCGGTTTCATATTTGGCACTGGCATAGTTCAGGACGCTGCGTAATGTACGCGCTCCCAGATTAGCGTATGCCTCACCACGTTCCTCACCAATCTTTTTATGGCGGCGCTCTACTGCATCACGGGTGATTTCGGTAATGGGGAGTTTTTGCCAGTCAGGGTAAATGTTGGACATCACGCTGTTATATCCATTTACTGTGTTGGTTTTGAGCTGCCGAGCGTTGAGAAACGCCGTGTACACTTCTCCTAATGTGATCGCCTTGATCGCCTTTTCGCGCTTTTCTTTTACAGGGTCAATGCCTGCTGCCATTTTGTTTATTTGCGTCATCGCATCGGATCGCGCTTGCTCGGCTGTTAGTGCGGGACATTTACCCAACGACACGCGCTTAGTTTTGTTGTTGATACGTTTTTCAACAAACCAGGTTTTTGATGTTGCACCGGCATATAGTCCAAAACCCTGCAAATCAGAGTCCCAGTAAAACACCTGTCCTTTTTCTGGGTAGGGCAGGGCATCAACAAACGTCTTATTGAGCTTTTTCTTAATCTTCATCGCTTCCCCTTGCCAAAAATTAATAGGCGTATAATAGGCAAATTGTTTAAAAGTCATTCAAAGACCGTATGACTCATTATAGCAATAAGTCTAGTTAATACAATGGTTAATAGTGCCTATTAAAAGACAATAGAAAGTGGTAAAAGTGCGGGTTCGTTGACTGTTAATCATTAGGTCGGCGGTTCGAGCCCGTCCGGGGGAGCCAAAAAATAAAGCCCTTGCAGCAATGCAAGGGCTTTTTTTTGCCTGTCTTCCGGTCAAGCTCCGAGCGGTGGGGTATTTTCCTTAATCAGGTCTAACCAAACTTGCGCCATCGGCCATCAAATAGCCGTTTTTAGCCGCTTTGTTTTTCGGGCGGGGCGAATAACTTTATGGCTCGCGTCCGACTATTGGAAGAGAACGTTGTCCCTTGGATTTACCATCCAGAGTAACCATAATTGAACCGGTTCATATCTCTAGCTCTGTCATGCATAGCTTCATCCTGACGTATTTGATTCTTTATGGCTTCGTCATACTGAATAATTTGTTGAGCCTCTCTAAAATCACCTTCCCTCAACTCATGCATGACGTCGGCTTGCTCTTGAGCGCTTATGTTGGCCACTTCCCTATAGGCCATTTCGTCAACATAATCGTAGCCATGGGCCATTGCTGAGCTGCTGACACAAATCATCATACAGCCGATTATTAATTTTTTGTTCATAGGTAAAAATCCCGCTCAAAAGTTAATTATTTGGAAAGCTATTTAAGTTGAAGCTACTTTCCCATAACTAGACAGAACACTTGCTTAATACTTTTTGGCTGCTTGATTATCCCTTCATTATACGGACACACGGCTACCGCTCTCTGGCGGACATGGGACTCAGATACCGAGCTAGTAACGCCAGAATTTGCCCCCAATAGGCGGTACTGTTAGATGCAGAATTACAATCGTTGATTAAAGATCGGCGCATGGACAAACAAATCAGGTCGAAACTGCAAGATCGGTTTGTTAAACGATCCTTGGAA
>DATBQC010000002.1:0-1894 GCA_036561065.1 Methylobacter sp.
CTGTAAGTTTGCCTTGTTGTTTTCGTAACCACTGTTGAAATTGGCCACGGGTCGATGCATCGGCAATCAGTTCATACTGGCCGAGATCGCGATTCCATTCAATAGCGCCGAGGTCTTGGCTTAGAGCTTGCAACGCATTCGATAACGATACTGTTGTTAGTGCAGTGGCTTCACACAACAAATAATCCATATTATTTTGGCTTTGTTTGCCAACACGCATTTTCTCCAAGATAGCAACCCCTGCTAACACTTGGCGCTGCTCATGACTTAGATGTGTCGAAAATTTTTCTAATAATAATTGCAAGGTTTCAGCAACAGCACTTCCAGATTCACGTTCCGCTGCAATCATTTCGGGTAACATGCTGCTTAATATCAGTTCAGCAGCACTAACTTGACGTAGACGTCCGCTTCTTAAAGCACTCTCAGGAGAAATTCGTTCGATCATCTCCTTAATGAAAGTCAAGGCTGAACGAGATTGCACGACATCGCGTTGTCGAGTTAAAAACCAAGTAGCTAAGGGATGAAGAGGCCAACAACCTTGTGCAATGACACGATTAAAACGCTCAGGATCACTCCAAACCGGAAATCTGCTGTACCCAGGCAAGGCGCCACTCATCCTTTGCCAACTTTCATGGCATAGCCTATCCGCTCCACCCTCTTGCCAAACCTGAGTTAATGCAGGTTGCTCTTTGCCAATCATGTGCGCAAAAAGCGTTTCCAGATTTGTTGATAAGTACCATTTCTGAGCGGAATCAAAACGAGTAATATAGCGTTGTAATTGCCGAAGATCAGCACTCCCAAAACGCTTTAAATAAGCCTTCAATTCATATTGAATAAAACCAATGAATCGTACTTTTGAACTATTATCTTGAACGCCCTGAAATATTTGCTGTAGTGCTGCATCGCCTGCAAGAAGAGGCTTCTCCGCAGCATATTCCAGATAACGTCCAAATTCATCAAACAAAATAACAACGCTTGAAAAAGCACCATCTTCGGCACAATAAACATCACACAGTGTATTGATCAGTTCTTGTGCCGACTCCTGTCCTACTACAGGAATAGGAGTGCCATTAGCTTCAGAATATAAGGCATCAACTTCGTTGTAGATAGTTTCATCGTTATCGCGTAAGCGTGCACATATATCTTCAGCATTCAGCCCAGAAAGTCGTGATGCAAAACTTTCAGCACGAAAAGCAAAATTCCGTTCGACAAATTGCTCAGCCGATTGAAATCTTGGCGACAACGCCCGAATTGCACCAGCATCGACTCCATAACGGCATAATTGAGTCATTACTGCACGACTTAAAGCATTTCCGAGATGAAACCCAGCCATACCATCTAGTGTTAAAACCAATACTGGTTTTACTAACTTAGCCACGTCAGCTTGAATAGTCTTGCCAATATCAGCGTCAGCTTGCGTGATATTCGCAACTATTTTATTCGCAGTAACGCCTTGTGGATTTCCCAGAAGAGTAGCGCTAGTTAGCGCCAAGTGAGACTTACCCGAACCATAGCCAGCGACAACTAGCCAATAGGGATTAACCTCTTCGCCACGCAATCCGGCATGTATTGAGCCAAGGAGATCGCGTACAAAGCTAACGCTGTCTTTAAGTCGATAGCCTCCTTCTATACCATCGCTTTCAGCATCGCCCGCACCATGGTAACGTGGCCCATGAAAAACAAATGCCTCAGCAGCTTTTTCCGCCTGAGTCGGACGCTCATCCACCCAACGAAGTTGTACAGCACCTTCAAAAAAATGCTCGGTATGAAAACTAACCAGATCTCCAACTTTCATAAAACTAATTCCTTGTGTTATCCGTATTAAATAAGTTCACTATAAATAGCTGCTAAAACCTGTTCTGTACTTTGTAAGCGTAAAAGCATAGGGGTTCCG
>DATBQC010000003.1:0-2345 GCA_036561065.1 Methylobacter sp.
CGGAAAATAACACTCAATCCGGCGCATTTGCGCCTCGGAGAGCAAAAACAAATCAGCCATGGCGAAGCCTCCTCGCCCCGCCTATGAATCAGCCGACTCACCTCAACGCAAGAACTTTAATGGGTCCTGAGCCTAGGGCGAAGCATATTTTTCCTTCAAGTGTCTCGATCGCGAAGAGTGCGTCGGGTACAAGAGCTTTTTCTTTTCCATCGATCACGTAGGAGATGCGAAGCGGGTTGTCGGATTGCTTGGTCTCTTGGGGCGTCTTTGGATGAGTGAAGATGTAGTCCCATCCAAAGAAGCGAGCGGCCATCTGCCCTCCTCTGCATCCAAACTCGATTGAGGCGGTGATGTAGGCGGTCAGAGCGTCGTGATGAAAGGTGCGATAATTCTGTTGGAGACGAAACCACAGGTCCGCGACTTCGGCCGAGATGCGCCCTTTTGAAAGAAGCACTTGCACGCCCGTGTTGGTGATCTTGCAGGTGAGATGTTGGTAGTTGGCGTTATATGAAAGACGCAATTGTTTGGGGACTTCCACAAGGCAATTGGGATGGTGACGTAGGAGTTTTAGGCGTTCGGAGGTTTGGCGGTGCTCGACCTCAGGGGAGATGAGCTGGTGGAGCATGGCCGATGAGAGGGGACCATGAATAAATAGTCGGTACAGATACTCAAGGTCGCGCGGGGTGACTTTGATTGGGTGCGTCTGGCCGACTTCCCAGCGAGAGAAACGATGATATTTCTTTTTCGGTGGCTCCATACATCGGTTAGATGCTCAAATGAAATTATTTTGCAACGGACAGCATAGTGCATGGCGAACTATGGAAGAGTACTATGGAACACCATGTACATAAAATTATTTTAGCACATTTAATAGTCCTTTGAGGGTTTCGGGTCTTCGTCGTTGGCTGGAGACTTGGGTTTATCTGCGCTGGCTGTCCATGCATTTTGAAATTGTGAAGGCTTGGGCTTTTCGAGGCGCCACGGTTCCATTTCTGGAGGCCGTGGATTGAAATTAACGATGTGCTCAGGCGTGGCACTGGCTGAATAGCGAGCCGTGTTACGGGCTATCAGTGCCTTGTGCTGGGCTTCGGTCATCCGAGGCTCGGATTCGAGCACACCGAATGGCACGTCGATGGTCACCGCCTTCCCTGTTTTATTTCTTATAAAGGCTCCGAACTGTGCGGAGTGGTCGGTCTTTTTTAGGTTGGTGAAAAAGTCTGTGGTGGTTCTCATATCAGCCGCGAGAGCGCGTGCGTCACGATCACTCAATCCTCCGGCTACTTTGATACTCGTGTTGGCGGCGATGATGCTTTGGAGTGAGGGGCTTAGTTGGGACATGGCTTGGTGAGCAAACAGCACTCCGAGGTTATATTTTCTCGCTTGGGTGAGTAGGCTTTCCATGCTGTCGTCCGCGTAGTCTCCGAACTCGTCTACGATCAAATAGGCCGGTGGCCGATGTTGGATGGCGGCTCGCTCGAATGCGGCGGCCATTGTTTGTGCGATCATGTATCGGCCAAAGAGCGCACACGCGTCGGTTTTCAAGAGAGCTTTGCGGGTGTTTATTAAAACAATCTTGCGAGACTGGATACACTCGAACATATCGAGCTTGTTTTCTTTGGTGCTGAACATGCGGTCAAACGAGGGGACGGATAGGACGCTGTAGAGGCGGCGGGCTATCTGTTGCCGCGTCGATGCAAACTCTTTTTTGAGAAATTGGTTTTGGAAAAATGATTGAGCGGTCGGATCGAGCTGAGCGACGATAGGGAGGAATTTGCTAAATTCGTTGCGCTCCATAAGTTCCAGGAGTGTGTGTAGGTTAGCCTCTGGTGTGGCGAGCATAAGACGGACGACATAGGAAAAGGCGACATTTTGTTTGCTCGTCAGCTCTGCGGCGATGGCTCCGAACACGTAGTTGTAAAGCTCAATGATGCCAGCTTCGATCTGCTCACGGTCAGTCTGGGAGTAGTTTTTGAGACGCTCGGTCGTGGTGTCGAACATGTTGAGACACGGATTGTAGATCGGGTCGATGATCACAAGCCGGTTTGCGAGCTTTCCATTGAACAGGGCAAGCTGTTGTATGTTGTCGAGCATGTCCTGTTGGCTATCGATGATGATAAGCGCGGGTGGGTCTTCTTTTTGGAGATCACGCAATATGAGAGATTGGATGAGCTGAGTTTTGCCGCTACCACTACCGGCGCACAGATGGAAGTGCTCCATGCGGGATTTATCATCGAAAGCAAAAGGCAGTGTGGCTGTGAATAACTGGCGAAGCGGAGTGCCGCTGAGATATGCGCCTACTACATCATCACCTTTGTAGTCGATGGGAGGCACAAGGGTTTTGCCCT
>DATBQC010000004.1:0-3283 GCA_036561065.1 Methylobacter sp.
CCAGATAGGCCTTGGCCCTTATGGCGTGGCCATTAAATGTTCCCTTATTGTTCTTGCTAATCTCGGGGGATTGTAACCTTGACAAAGCAAGAACAAGTTATAGGCTTCCCTTCGCGTGACAGGCCGGAAATGTGTGACAAAAAATGCTTATTGGGAATATGGGCTATTGCCCATCCTGTGATTTTGGACAACATTTCGTTGTGTGGCGCCCTCGGCGGGAGTTAAACCCGCAACCTAATCCGTAGCAGGGACTTGCTCTATCCATTGAGCTACGAGGGCTTCCACAAAGAGGGCCAGGTGTTGCAATCACCTGGTCCTCGGTATTGGGACCGTAAATCTGAGGGCCGCGACAGCCAACCCCCAGACCTTTACGGGTGCGCCAAGTAGCGTTTGCGAGCGCAAAAGAGGACCGAGCGAACCCCTGGTAAGGCGCTCGGTCCTTTCTGTCGGCTACTAATGGAATTTTGCATTGTGGTTGCTATTTGGTGGAGTCCTGATTCGTCGCGAGTCGCGTCTATCCACTAGAAAATTATGGGATTATGGCGAGCAAGCCGAAGTCAACTGGCAAAGCTGAAGGTGATCTTGAGATCGTTTCCGATGCTTGGGAGCGATTCGAGCGTGCTGTTGATACGGTGATCAAGAGCGGACCGAAGCACAGAACTAAGGGCGTCGTAAAAACTAGGACTAAAAGGACTACCGCTGGGGGCAAGGCAGTGGGTGACAGCCTTTAGGGTTTTAGGTTAGGTTGTCGCCAGTCAAGCTGAGCCAACGGAACCACAATGAGCGCGGAACGCAATTTCAAAAAGCCGCCTAAACAGCAAAAAATTACGCTACCATATTTTATCCCGCCAAATCTAAGGGCGGTTCCCGCAGACGGTGCTGTTATAACTGCTAAATTCGACCCGATAGGCACCTCCTTCCAGATAAACTTTACGCGGGCGGACTTTACCCCCGTAACAGAGACGTTCGACGTAATCCCTCTCGAAGGCGGGATTATGCAAGGCGGCATCCCCTCATATGATATGCCGCCTCGAAAAGTTGTTGAGGCGATTGTTGTTATTAGACCAGATCACGCGTTCCAAATCGCATCTGCGATCTTGCTAAACCTCAATAATCTTGCACCGGCCGTGAAGCAAAGGTATCAAATTCCAGAGCTTAATTTGGTGTCAGATATGCCTGGGGCTGTGTCATGATAATAATTCCTCAGTTGACTCAGTCTCCGCGACCCTACAACCCTGCAATTATTAGTAGTTTTGCAACAGGAACTAGCATGAAGATGCCTGTTCCTCATGTGCGCCAAACAAAAACCTCACTTGGGCATTCGATCCCGCTAGGTTCTGGAGCAATACATCTATTGCCAAAGGCGGAATACGACGCATTGGTGAATGAAATTCGATCTTTACGAGCTATTGTCGATGAATTGCAAAATCAGAATAATTCAGCAGCATACGAGATAACCGAAATGTCTGATCACGATGCTAAAATTGCAATTGCGCAATATTTCAAAGATCATGATGGGGACGCGATTTATCCATCTGATGTCGCCGCTGCTTTGAAGCTTGATTATCAGCAAACAAAATCGGCAATGGATGACCTTGTGAAGGAGGGCGCGATTGCGCCAGCCTGACGACGCGGGCGTTAAGCCTCCCATAATTGGCAGAAATGTTGGGGATAGTATTCAGGGGGATAGAATACTTCTCTCGTGCCGGAAGCATGATGCGTGGCAGATCATTAGGCGATCCGCGCAGCATCATGCGGCTCAAACTATAGGGCGGATGGGGGCTTTCGCCGTTATTGAGGGCGCCTTTAAAAATCAGCAGAAGTGATTAACGTTGCTGCTTTTTGCGCCAACACTTAAACGCGCGAGCCTGTTTCCTAAAACGGCGCGACGCTATTTTCTTTGTTAGGCCGCCGATACGTTAGGCGCTTCCCAACAATGCCTTTTGCCATTTTCTCAGCACGCTGCATGTCATCAAAGCCGAGCGTAACGCGGTTTGAATAACGAAAATCAAATTCGGCAAGGTAGCGGTGCAAATGCTTCTCGCCGCAATGCTGATAAACGCCTTTCATGCCGCGCTTGAAGATTGAGTAGTAACCCTCTACGGCATTGGTGCTAATTACAGTTTCGCCTACATAGCGAGCGTATTCTTTCGCGGTATGGTTCACCATGTCGTGGCTGGCGAAATGGCCCATCGTACGGAACTCTGACGCAGTGTCGGTCATCATTGCGGTTTCGCGGGCAACGTTGGCCTTTACGATTGGAACCACGTCAGCAATCGACGTACTATCGACATGGAAGGAACGGGCGGCCCCGCCACGTTCGACCAGTGTCAAAACGATATTCTTGTGCGCGCCGCCGCGAGATTTGGCGTCCTTCACCTGCCCTTGCAAACGGCCGATATAGGTTTCGTCAACTTCGACGGTCTTGCCTTCACCGCCTAAAGGGGAGAGATCGCCCGAACGCATGGCTTCGCGCAAGCGGTGCGTCATGAACCACGTTGATTTGTAGCTGACGCCCAACATGCGGTGCATTTGGTGTGTGCTCATGCCCTTCTTTGAAGCGCAAAGAAGGAAAAGCGCGGCAAGCCACTTGGTCAGCGGGATTTTTGAGCGCTCGAACACGGTGCCGACAGTGACCGTGAATTGTTCGCGGCACTCGGGCTCATTGCACTGGTAGAGGCCAGCGCGGTGAACCTTTCCGTGCATTGCAGTGATGCGTGATTGGTCTGCATTGCCACAATGGGGGCAAACAGGCCCGTTCGGCCAAATCCGCGTTTCAAGCCATTTACGGGCTTCGGTTTCATCAGTGAAAATGGGGTTTTGTAGATTGGCAGACATGGGGAAAGACCTGACTGAATTATTTTTTCTGGCCGTGCTCGGGGAACCTGTTGAGCATCATAGTTCCAATAGTTTGGAGCGCCTCATGCCCAGCGGGGGTTCCGGAGTGCATGGAAGCGATCCGCAGGGCACGCTCAAGGACGGCTCTCACCTCGGCAAGTGTGAGAACATTCTTTTCGAGAAGGGTCTCCAAGAGCGCCGAGACGATAGCGCCTCCGACCAATCCGGCTCCGGCTGCTTTGATGTCTGATTCATGGGTCATTGGATTGCTCCTATGCCCAAAAATCTATGACATATTGCCTGCTTTGTCAACGTTATAATCGCCTAATCTCGACGCATCCGGTTAAGCTGGCCTGGAACTGGAAGACGGTGGCTTGCCATGGTCGTCAGAGTCGCGACGGTTGCGTTCGAAGGCATCGAGGCGCGCCCAGTGGACGTTGGTCTC
>DATBQC010000005.1:0-1645 GCA_036561065.1 Methylobacter sp.
CTTCCCGAAACGGTCGTTTCACAATGTACTGTTTTTTCAAAAATGCGCAAGAGTTGGACAAGCCAAGCAATAGCGAAAAATTTCTTTTATCCACCCGGGTAATCCCGTAGGTTTTCCCGTAATCGCCGCCCTGATTAAAGCAGCACCCCAGGCAGCGATCTCCGCCCTCCGATATATAGTTGATGCCATATGAAATGAGGTACGGATCGGTCAATACAACGTGTGAGCTAATGATAAGGACATACTCGGTCTCGCAAGCATCCACCCCGATGTTGATGGCCTTCGAATAATTGAATGGCTCTTTGGGATAGTCGATGACCTGATCGAAAATGTCATCGAGTGCCAATCTTTGCTCCACGCAGGAGTTGGAATCCACTGCGATTATTTTCTCTGGCGGAACAGCTTGCGCACGCAGGCTGGCGACAACCTCCGCCACCAGTGGAAAACTGTTGTAAGTTCGAATTAACGCAGTATATTTCATATATTCCGGTCAACTTTTTGCCAAATTGCATGCTTATGGAAAACTTTTTGAATATCAGCCCCCAACGGAACATATGGTCTCGGGCCCAATCCGCTCTTCTTGCTTTCAGAAAAAGGACCCGTTGTATTTCCGTCTTCCCTAATGTGAGCGTTTTCGCCGCACCATCTTCCGCAGCCTCGGGGGAGGGTAAGCTTGAATTGGGGTGTAAGTGGGAGGGGCTGAGGTATTTCCCTTCGGAGTTCAAACTGGCCGAGAATTCGAGCATTGCGGTGGAGGGCCATTTTTATATCCTGACCGGCTGCCATTTGGCAATTAATGAAGGGGCGGCGCTCACCCTGGGCAGCGGCTACATCAACAACAATGCCACCATCGACTGCTTTTCCTCCATCACAATTGGTCATGGGGTCGCCATCTCGAGCGGGGTCACCATCCGCGATAGCGATAACCACTCGATCAATGGCAACGCCGTCATCTCGGCGCCTATCGTCATAGAAGATCACGTATGGATCGGGTTGAACGCCACTATTCTCAAAGGCGTTCGCGTCGGAAGTGGCTCTGTCATCGCGGCCGGTGCGGTGGTCGCCTCGGATGTCCCCAAAAATTCGCTGGTAGGCGGCGTCCCTGCTAAGATAATCAAACAAGATATCGTGTGGGAATAACATCTGACTTAAGACATCGGACTTAACTTGGAAAACTTGCCTTTGAGACCGAATGGCTGGATGACATTGCCTTGAATTGCACGTTCCCCCCCACCAATTCTTCATATGTCCCCTGGTCGATGACCCTGCCTTTGTCTATGAAATAAATAATGTCGCATTGCTGAATGGTGGTGAAGCGATGGGCAACCAGGATGATAGTCTTCTTGCCTGAGAAGTCGTTAATGGCCTCCATAATGGATTTCTCCGTAATGCCATCCAAGGCACTGGTTGCCTCATCGAACACCAGGATTTCGGGATTATGGTAAAGCGATCTTGCGATCCCCACCCGCTGGCGTTGCCCGCCAGAAAGCTGCACCCCACGCTCGCCAACCCGGGTTTCAATCCCATCCGGGAGTTCAGAAATAAACTCATCCATATGCGCACGCGTGAGCACCTCGCGAACGCGGCTGGTATCGATGCGCTCCAGGGGAATACCGAAGGCCACATTCTCCCTGATGCTTGCATC
>DATBQC010000006.1:0-1745 GCA_036561065.1 Methylobacter sp.
AAACCGGCAAACCTTTATTTTCCTTGCTTTTTCAGCTCTTTCCGTGTCTTATAGTGCACCACCAAGCTCCCCTACAGCACCCCGGTTTCGAGAGCACATCTAGTGCACAGCCTCACCGATATTTCTATACGCGCCCTTAAACCACCCGTAAAGGGCAACACCGTCCTCTGGGATAAGAGTGTACCCGGATTTGGGGTACGATGCTCACAAGGTGGCACCAAGAGCTTTTTTCTAATGTACGGCACCGAGCGCGCCCGCTATCAGATCGGCCGCGTCGGTATCCTTACACTCGCAGAAGCCCGCGAACTTGCCCGAAAGTTTCTCGCCCAGCGCACGCTCGGCAAGCGCGAAAATCCTACCCTCAAATTTGAAGATGCACTGGCCATCTTCTTAGAGAGCCAAGCTGAGCGCATTCGCCCGAGCACCATGCGTGACTATAAACGGCTTCTCGATACCCACTTCAAACCCAAACTCAAAGGCAAATCCCTTGCCGACATACAGACCCATCACCTCACTGCGATCATTGACAAATTGCTCCCAACAAAAGCCGAATGCAACTATGCCTTTGCCGTGATTCGCCGCTTCTTTCGTTGGGCTGTATCCCGCCGAGACCTCACCCACTCGCCCTTAGAGGGCATCGGACTGCCGACCAAGACAGAAACCCGCGAGCGCGTTCTTTCCCTGTCTGAAATTGCCGAGATATGGCGCAAATCGGGGGACACGCACTTTGGCCGCATCATCAGACTTTGTATCGTTACAGGGCAACGCAGAGGAGAAATAGCGGCTATCAAAGAAGAATGGATAAATAAAGCCAATTATACTATCACATTCCCCGCATCGATCACAAAGAATCGCCGCGCGCACACGTTCCCCTATCCCCCACTAGCCGAGCCACTTCTTGAGGGTGCTGGTTTATTATTTCCGGCGCGTGGCAAAGATACTCCATTTAATGGGTGGAGCAAATCAAAGGCCGCACTCGACAAGAAACTCAAAAACGTAGCTCCTTTTACCATTCACGATCTTCGCAGGTCGACCGCGACACTTTTAGCCGCCCACACATCCCCTCATATTGTCGAACGAATCTTGAACCATACCCAGCAAGGTGTTGGACCCATTTATAATCGACATGCCTATATCGATGAGATGAGGTCTTCTCTCGACAGACACGCCCAATTTCTCCAAACTCTCCTCGCTTCGGAGTAGTCACCGAGGCGTCGGGAGTGCATATTTCGACGCCTCTTTTAGTGCTTGCACAATATGAATAATCCCTACAAACTTTTCTCGCCTCGCGAGAGCCGATCTAAGGCACCGGTGCCCCAACTCAATGGAGCACAGGATGCTGGACGAGAGACTTTTCGTTACGTGGAAGACCTTGAAGCAACTTGGATGGCCATACAGTAGGACCCACACATGGCGGATGATAAAGGCCGGTCGGTTCCCAAAACCCATAAAGTTTTGCCCCGAAAGCCCTAAATCGCGCGTGGCGTGGTACTACCCCGACATACAAGACTACCTGGCTCACACGTGCAAAACCTACCCACATATGTGTAAGTTTTGATGGGGTCGGCGCGCGGTGTCCAAGCCGCGCGTCGTTACCCAAACACGATACGCTTACGCCCCCCTTTACTGTATCTGTATTTTGTATCCTTATATCTCCGCGCTGAAAGCGCAGACATTTCAAACTCTTCCGCCACACAGTCCGTCAGGCTCACCGCCATGACCTCCCCCACCTTTTGGGGTTCTTA
>DATBQC010000007.1:0-1637 GCA_036561065.1 Methylobacter sp.
GGCAAACAACTGACCAACGTGCGTTCATCCGGTACTGATGAAGCGGTGCGTCTGGTGCCGCCTATCCTGATGTCGCTGGAATATGCAGTGGAATTCATCGACGACGACGAATTGGTAGAGATCACGCCTAAGTCATTGCGGATTCGTAAGCGCTTCTTGCTGGAGCATGAACGTAAGAAGGCTGCTAACTCGAAGTTGTAATTTCTTCTCTCTTGCTTCTAGTTCCCTCTCCTCTTGAGGGAGAGGGCTAGGGTGAGGGGTAAGATTTATCAAAACAAAAATCGTCGGGGATTGCCCGACAGCAAACTTCTTTCTTTTGCTTGTCCAAAAGAAAGAAGCCAAAGAAAAAGACCCCCTCCTTCTTGCCCCTTCGGGGTTCCCTGCGCGTGCTCGTCAAGACGGGGGCTGCGCAACTCAGCCTGGCAGCTCACACAAAACGTGAGCTACTGCGGACTTCAAACAGTGCTCGCCTAAAACTCCCGTCTTGCCTGTGCTGCTCGGCTGCGGCAGAAGGGGCAAGGGCAGTGCACCTTCTATCCTAAAGCTAGACGACATAACTTGTACGGACTGCCACCAACTCTTGTTCCAAAACTTCAATTTCGGAGATAACGGGTGACTGATAAACGCGGTGCAAAGCTAAAGATGCGTTTATGAGCAAGCCACACGCAGAGTCGATTGTCGTGAGAAAACTTTCAATTGGCTCGTCACGATAATAAACGGCCTCAAAATCGCGCTCCTTAATTTCGGCATGGCGCGAGATTAGAGCTCGAATATTGCTATGGGCATCGCAACTGAGGAAGTTGTACATAGATTGATATTCATCTGACATATTCGCGCGATCGAATCGATCCTTAATGTTGAGCGGTTGATACCCCTGTTGCTTGAGTATAGTCAGTTTGTCACTTTCGGCCGCAATGAGTGTTGCAAGATTGGGCAACTTGGCTATTGATGCTAAGTAAGGGTTCGTATCTTTCTTAGCTTCTTCAAGCACCTTAAGCCACTGTGCAGAATGGTTTGCCTCCATGAGATTAAGATAGGTTGGATCTTTGATTAGATTTTGGAACTCGACGGACGCTTCAAGCATTGAGCGAAAAAGCGAGGGAATTCCGATTTTCGCATTATTCAAAATGGCTACTATGATTGCGCCTGAAAATTCGATCAGTGAACCGTAGAGCGCGATTCGATGGAAATCGAGCAAGTTACGTTTATCGAAAACAATGTGTGTGGAGTTTGAGAGCAGTTCGTCGTGGAGTCGTTTGAGTAGCTCGAAGGCGTTCATGTCATCTCGTTTGAAATGATTTGCTTTAATATAATCCAACAATTTACACCACAAACGTCGCCACGCCATTCGCAAATGACCAGTCTATATCATGGTTCTCAGTAATCGTGATCAGCACATTCTCCGGCGGGATGCCGGGATTGGCGGCGAGGTTCTCTGTTACTTTTTTGTAGAATGCCTGCTTGGATTTATTCGAGCGTCCGGCGCGCATCACCAGATGCATCATCACGCGGTCACCGGTTTTATCCTGTAGTTGCAGGCATTCCGGGTCTAGTTGGTGGATGATCTGATAGCGGTCGTCCAGGGGGAAGCCCATGGTTTCGATAACGGCGGAGTTGATGCCGTCGGCGACGGCTTT
>DATBQC010000008.1:0-6000 GCA_036561065.1 Methylobacter sp.
GTATTACAAATACGATGGTCTTCTAACAGTTTTTTCCAATACAGATAATAGGGCTTACTTTAAATCTATGATTATTACGAGTACACCATTCCGTATCTCCTTTTTCGGAGGCGGCACAGACTATCCTGCTTGGTATCAGGAGCATGGTGGGGTGGTACTGGCCACTACAATAAATAAGTATTGTCATATCAGCTGTCGTCTGCTACCACCGTTTTTTGAGCATAAACATCGGATTGTATATTCTACTATTGAGAATGTGCATCATCACGAAGAGATTAAACATCCTGCGGTTCGAGCGGTTCTTGGTTGGGCGGGTTGCGAAAAGGGGCTCGAAATTCATCATGATGGAGACTTACCAGCTCGGTCTGGGCTAGGCTCCAGTTCATCTTTTACAGTCGGTTTGATCCATGCTCTTGCTGCCCTAGAAGGAAAGTACGTTTCAAAAGAACAGTTGGCAAAAGATGCAATTCACATTGAGCAAGATATCATCAAGGAGAACGTTGGCTCGCAAGATCAGATATCGGCGGCTTTTGGCGGATTCAATCGCATCGAATTTCGTCGCAACAATACTTTCGAAGCTTCCCCTGTCATATTGAGTAAGGATCGGCTCAATGAGTTGCAAAGCCATTTGATGCTGTGCTTTACCGGATTCTCCAGGATTGCATCCGAGATTGCCAAATCGCAAATTGACAATATCAAGAGTCGAGAGGTCGAGCTTAACTGCATGAAAGCAATGGTTGATGAGGCGATCCAATTGCTGCAGAGTACGAACACCCCAATCGATCAATTTGGTAACCTGTTGCACGAAAGCTGGCAGTATAAGCGCAGCCTTTCGGACAAGGTGTCGTCGCCTGAAATTGATTTCCTTTATAACGAAGCGATCCGAGCCGGAGCTACAGGCGGGAAGATTCTGGGCGCTGGCGGCGGAGGCTTTCTGCTGTTGTTTGTCAAACCGGAATTGCAGTTGCAGGTGCGCGAGCGTCTCAAGCATCTGGTTCATGTACCTTTCGAGTTTGAAGACTCGGGCAGCCGGGTCGTTCTTTACCAACCAAATGGATTGACCTGAGAAAAGTATGAAAAAAGATGCTAGGATTTTTGTTGCGGGGCATACCGGATTGATAGGTTCGGCGATACTTCGACGATTGCAGCGCGAGGGTTATAGCCAAGTTGTTACTGTACCACGCAGCCAACTGGATCTTCAGGACGCAACTCGAGTGAATCTGTTTTTTGAAGAAACTCGACCGGAATATGTGGTGCTTGCTGCTGGCCGTGTCGGCGGTATTGTTGAAAACCAGACTTGTCCAGCAGATTTCATGGACGAAAACATCGCTATTCAACTTAACGTTCTGAAAGCGGCACACAAGACTGGTGTAACCAAACTGATTCTGTTCGGTTCCTCTTGCATGTATCCGCGAGAATGTCCGCAGCCAATGGCAGAAGATGTTCTTCTTTCAGCTAAGCCTGAGCCAACCAGTCTGCCTTATGCGATCTCAAAGCTTGCCGGAACGTACATGTGTTTGGCTTATAACAAGCAATATGGCAACAAGCGCTTCATTCCCGTCATTCCGAATAGTGCTTACGGTCCGAATGACAACTTTAATCCTAAATCCGGTCATGTATTATCCGCGTTGCTGTCACGGTTCCATGAGGCTAAGAATAGTGGCGACGCAGCAGTGACTCTCTGGGGCAGCGGCTCGCCATGTCGTGAGTTTGTGCATGCAGACGATATTGCGGATGCCTGTCTACATTTGCTGCAACAGGATGTCACCCCACTTGAGTTTCCCTTGAATATCGGGGTTGGTTCCGATGTATCAATCAAGGAGTTGGCAGAGAAAATTGCCAGTATAGTCGGATACGAGGGGCAGCTTGAATGGGATCTGAGCAAGCCGGACGGTGCGCCACGCAAACTGCTTGATAGTGCGCGGCTGCGGTCTACAGGTTGGGAACCCAAGACAGGTCTTGATGAAGGACTTCGCAATACATATGAATGGTATCTGCGGAATATTCAAAATGCTTCAACAAACCACAATTGATGAATACAAAGGACATTTGATGATTAGTCACGAACTTTCCAGTTTGCCAGAAAAGGCAAAATGGGTATGGCGGGAAACGCTGAGGGTGCACCGTCATGCCCCCGAAACGCGGATTGCCTCGTCTCTGTCTCCGGTCGAGATTTTTGTCGCACTGTATTACGGGGGCGTATTGCGTTTCAATCCACAGAATCCACGGGATGAACAACGTGATCGCTGTATTATCAGCAAGGGGCATGGCTCGATTTGTATGTATCCAATTCTAGCCGATCTTGGTTTTTTCCCGGTCTCCGAACTGGATCGGGTATGCAAGGCTGGCGGTTTTTTGGGGGGCATTCCGGATCCCATCATTCCGGGCTATGAAACAGTGAACGGCTCACTGGGACATGGCATGGGAGTCGCAACAGGCAGCGCACTCGCGCTAAAGGTAAAAAAAAGTGATCGTAGCGTGTTCGTTGTTACCGGTGATGGCGAGCTGCATGAAGGTGCAAACTGGGAAGCGTTTATGTTTGCTTCACACCATAAACTGGATAATCTGAATTTGATTGTTGATGACAACCAGATCAGCATGCTCGGCCAAACCGACAATATTGTTTCACACAATTCGCTAGCGGCCCGTCTGGATGCTTTCGGCTGGGACTGCATTGAAGTAGACGGTCACGATGTGTTGGCTGTAAGAGCGGCACTTCTACAGATGAAAGAAACGTCGGTAGGCAAGCCTAAAGCTTTGCTTGCCAGAACCAAAAAGGGTCACGGTGTTCCATTGCTTGAAGGTGCCGATCTGGCGCATATCATGAACGCTAAACCGGAGTGGATCGATGCTGTGTTGGAGATGAATAATGAATAACCGTCCCATCGCAATGCGTGATGCATTCCTCAGCCGCATATGCCAAGCAATGGCCGAAGATGATCGCATTTTCTTCGTTACAGCCGACTTCGGTTCGCCTGTGCTAGATCGGATTAGGGAGCAGTTCCCTGATCGATTCGTGAATGTCGGCATTGCTGAACAAAATCTGATCAATGTTTCTTCCGGACTCGCGATTGAAGGATACAAGGTCTTCGCGTACGCGATTGCCCCTTTCATTACGATGCGATGCTACGAACAGATTCGCGTCAACCTCGCGTTGTTGTCGGAAGTGAGGACAATGAACGTGACGCTGATCGGAGTGGGTGCTGGCTATAGTTACGTCGTATCTGGTCCAACACACCAGTGTTATGAAGATTTGACTATCATGCGAGCACTGCCGAACATTGCCATCTATTCTCCTTCTGATCACATAACGACAGCGGCACTGTTCGATCAATGTGTCCAGAATAAAGGGCTAAAGTACCTGCGTCTTGATGCCCAAGTGCTGCCGATTATTTACGAGTCAGTTGTTCCTGATCTAGTTCGTGGATTTAACGTGCATCGAAGTGGTGCCGAGGTCTGTTTTGTTGCAACTGGTTACATGTTGCACACCGCATTCAAGGTTGCGGATCAGCTTGCAGCATCCGGTATTAACGTCGGTGTCATTGATTTGTTTGACATTTCCCGTTTTTCAGCAGATCAACTTGAGGCAACACTTGCGCCGTACGCAGGGATTGTTACTATGGAAGAAGGATTTCGCGGACGCGGTGGAGTGGACAGTATGATGTTCGAGTTTCTTGCTCGCCGCGGCTTGAACATTCGTGTGCTTAATGTCGGAGTGGAAGGAGGTTATCGCTTTGAACTGGGCACTCGTGCGGAGTTGCATGAGCAGGTTGGCATAGGAGAGAATTCAGTGAGGCTTTTCGTCACTGAATTCATGCAAACAATTTCAACAAAAATTCCAGTGTAAAGCCGGATTGATGTCGTATTCGAAACAATACAATAGGTAAGTAAAATATGAAATTTCCCTTGATGCGAAATAACATTCTTCGTGAGGATCTTGATGCAGTTATCGAGCATTTGAAACAGGATGATCCGATTTTGACCCATGGTGCCAATGTGCGCGCTTTCGAAGCCGAATGGTCAGAATGGCTAGGCGTGAAGTATAGTGTTTTTGTGAATTCGGGTGCGTCTGCCAATCTGCTTACAATGGCGATTCTTAAAATCCGTCATCCTGAGGGCGGCGAAATAATAGTCCCCACGCTCACTTGGATTTCCGATATTTCTTCGGTTTTACAAAACGGCTTTACACCTGTATTTGTGGATATTGAACCGCGTTCGCTTGCTATGGACACCAAGCAGATTTTGGAGAAAATCACCGATAAAACTCGTGCAGTTTTCCTTACTCATGTTCAGGGGTTTGATGGTCTGACTGATGAATTGATTAGCGAACTAGAAAAACGCAAAATTCCACTAATTGAGGATGTTTGCGAATCGCATGGTGCTACGCATAACGGACAGAAAGTGGGTGGTTTCGGCTTAGTTTCCAACTTCTCGTTTTATTATGCTCACCACATGAGTACGATTGAGGGCGGCATGGTTTGCACTAACGACCCAGAAATTTACCAACAAGTGCGGATGCTTCGTTCCCATGGTATGGTGCGTGAATCCAACGACCAGGCACTTCGTAGCGATTATGAACAAAAAAATCCCGAGCTGAATCCTGATTTTATTTTTGCTTATGCCGCATATAATATGCGTAATACAGAAATCGGGGGGATTATGGGGCGTAGCCAGCTAAAACGTTTGGATAAAAACGTGGAAGTTCGTAGCAAAAATCTAGTTCGTTTCCTAAAGCAAATTGATTCGACAAAATATCGTACTGATTTCAAAATGGAAGGCGCAAGCAACTACGCTTTTAACCTCATTTTGCAAAAAGCGGATACTGGTTTTGCAGATAGGCTTATGACAAAAATGCGTGAGGCGGGCGTTGAGTTTCGTCGTGGAAGTGCGGGGGGGGGCAATCAGCTTCGCCAGCCATACCTAAATGGTATCGTGGCGAGCGATTATTACAAGCAATTCCCCGAAGTTGAGCATGTGCATTTTTACGGATTTTATATCGGTAATTTTCCAGATATGAAAGAATCTGAAATTGATGAAATTTGCGCTATTTTGAATTCGGTTGAATAGGAAAAATATGACCACAGCCATAATACTTGCTGGAGGACTGGGCACACGTTTGCGCGAAACTGTGTCAAATTTACCCAAGCCAATGGCTCCGATACATGGTCGTCCGTTTCTTGAGCACCAGATGAATTATTGGCTGGCGCAGGGAGTGAAAAGCTTTATTATCTCTGTTGGGTATCTGCACGACACCATTATCAATCATTTTGGCGATAGCTATAAAAACATACCAGTTAGCTATGCTATTGAGGAATCGCCGTTGGGTACAGGTGGTGGATTTTTGTTGGCCGCTCAAAAACTGACAAATGACATGCCGTTTTTAGTCCTGAATGGGGATACTTTTTTTGAAGCTAGCCTTCCCTCCCTTATTGATTTTCATGAACAAAAAACTTCGGATTGGACATTTGCTCTTACGCGCTCCAATGAGGTTGGTCGCTATATGGGCATGGATGTGGCGGAGGAAAATACTGTAAATGCTGGAAAAATCCTTTCGCTTAAATCAGGCACAGCCCAAATTGGGCGACTGATAAACTCAGGAGTTTATTTGGTAAACCCTGCGGTTCTCCACCAGTTTGACGACGATATTGGCAGTAAACTCTCACTGGAAGACGATATATTTCCATGTATTGTTGATGGAGGGGCTAGAATTTACGGGATTGAATTTAAGGGGGATTTCATTGATATTGGCGTACCAGATGATTATTTTCGTGCAGATAAAATACTGCCGAGCTAAAGAAAAATAAATTTTATGATTACTTGCGTCGAAACTCTAACAAAAAACCTGAATGCCTCTATTGCCGCCAAGAAGAAATTTCTTGAACAAGCTGAGCAAATAGTAATTTTTGAAAAAGCCGTTGCTGAGGTTGCTATACGTTATCAGCGCGGCGGACGAATCTATATAGCGGGCAATGGTGGTTCGGCGGCTGACGCGCAACATCT
>DATBQC010000009.1:0-1600 GCA_036561065.1 Methylobacter sp.
GATTGAGCCCTCGACATATGTCCCATTTTGAATAAGGACAGTGTCCCCGGCAACCGCAACGTTTGCCGAATGCTGGATCGTGCGCCACGGCGCCGCAGCAGTTCCTGGATTAGCGTCATTACCATTAGTCGCGACATAGTAGGTCGCGGCGCTGGCGATTAGAGGTGTTGCAAGAAAGACGAAGGACACACCTAAGAGAGCAAATAAACGAGCGATACCGTGTCGGGTCATTGAGTCTCCTAAAGGCCGAGTTGCGTATGATGAGTATTGCATAATATTAACAGAATATCGACATAAGGTCGATTTCCTGATAGCCGCGGCGTCGCCGTAGAACTTGACTTTTTCGCGCGTAGAGGCCCGCGCAGAACTACGATTGGCCGCTCCTTAACTGTATGTTAACTGCATGCAAATATTGACCAGAATCGGTGCAGCTAAAGGTATTCCAATGGCGGAATAGGGTCGGAAAACCGAGGCCAAATGCACTGCATTATGGCGAAAGCATTGCACTGAGGCGCAGTCGCGAGCTCGGGCCCGCATAACGCGGACCGGGCCGAAACCGATATTGATTTCGCGCTCGGACAAGTGCCAGAGGCCAACAAATCTTTGCTGGTCTTCTTCCGTCAAGAAGTAGACTACCTAGGAGATCGGAAACCGCTGCCTCAATTGATCCACTCCCATTGAAATGGTCCACCTGAGGTACCGACCGCATGCCGAGACAGCGCCACAGGCCTTAGAAGATCGTTGCTAACCTGCGACGGGTAGGCGTTTCAAGGAACTGTACGAGAAGGGCAACGAGCTGGCGCTTGTAATAAATCCCAGGAGAAGCCGATCCTTGCGAACCTGGCGGCGCCCGAGATCGAGGCACGGATTGTTAGATTCGCGCTCGGAAAGCCGTCGTTCGGCCAGATCCGCGTCGCCAATGAGATGAGAAAACGCGGCTTTTCGATCTCACGGGCTAACTTGTGCAGCGTCTGGCTACGGCATGATCTCGAAACAATGAAAAAAAGGCTGAAAGCGATGCAAGCCAAGGTCGCGCAGGAAGGCCTGATTCTGACCGAGGCGCAGCTCATCGCCTAGGACGCATGGCGAGATTGGCTTCACCGCAAAATTTGCAGCATCATTTACTTGATTATTGTCGTACAGTTTGTTCAAAAGCTTAACATCAGCTAAGTCTGGGGTAATTCTTCTACAGGAAGAACCCATGTTAGGTAGGCGTTTGATTCACCTCGGATCGTACCCGGTACATTCCACTTATCAAATCTAAAACCTGCTAAGATAAATCGAGCCAGCACTCAAACATGAAAATAGAATCTCTCCGTGACTGGAACGACGTTAAGTCCTACTATTTGGATTGGAATAGAATACTCGACGCCGCACCGGGGCTGACCATATTTTCCACGCCAGAATGGCTACAGGCCTGGTGGGAAAGCTATGGCGCGGACGCCTCGCTGAACTTTCTATTGTTGCGGGACGATGCTGGGATGATTGTTGCTATGGCGCCGCTTTACGTAGCGGTTGCCGACAGCTTGTTTGGCAAACTTCGTTTGGCGAGATTAGTAGGAGACGGGTCGGACGATTCGGATAGTCTTGCATTCATTTG
>DATBQC010000010.1:0-2079 GCA_036561065.1 Methylobacter sp.
CAGCAGAAAATGCTTCAGTAAAACCAGCAAAACCAAAAGAAACTCTGGACACCGAACTTTGTGAAAAAATTTCACGCATAACCGATTCCGTAGCTGTTCTGGGATTCGCCAAAGGCGCAAAAAACCAGTCGTAAACCACATGATTCATAATTTCAAGGACTCCGGCAATATCCTTATCTTTCATCATTGAAAAAACAGCATGGACGCGTCTGCCGGGAAAAACAGCCGTCACGTAATCAGCCAGCGTTTTAACTGCCTGGGGGTTATGCCCCACATCCAGCAGCACGGGAATTTTGCCATCGATAAGTTGAAAGCGGCCGGCTAACCGGACATTTTCCAGACCCTGATGAATCGATGCTTCAGTTACCGGCAATATACCTTCCATCTTAGTCAACGCTAAAATAACCGCCGATGCATTGCGATACTGGTGCTCCCCTTTTAAAGCCGGTTCCGGTAATTGTAGCATTTGGCGGTCGCTCCCAAACCAATTCCACCCTGTTGGCTGTTTCTTATAGCCAAAATCCTTACCGATACAATACAGCAAAGCCTGCTGGTCAATAGCACTCTGTATCAATGATTCAGGAGGATCCGGGTCGCCTATGACGGCTGGGACTGTTGATCGGAAAATACCGGCTTTTTCCCGTCCGATGGCTTCCCTTGTGCCGCCCAGCCACTCGACATGGTCGATACTGATGCTGGTGATCAATGCGACATCGGGATCGACAATATTGACCGCATCCAATCGTCCGCCCAGACCGACCTCAAGCAATTGAACATCGACATCGGCTCGCCGGAATATATCCAGTGCCGCCAGTGTGCCGAATTCAAAATAACTTAATGAGGTATTGCCCCGTACTGACTCGATTCTTGCAAAGGCCTCGCAAATTTTCTCATCCGATACCGGCTTGCCGTCTATTTTTATTCTTTCATTATATTTCAGAATATGCGGCGACGTGTAAGAACCGACTCGATAGCCCTGCGCCGTGTATATGGACTCAAGATAAGCGACCGTTGAGCCTTTGCCATTGGTTCCGGCAACAGTAATAGTCGGAGGCTTGATGTAATCCGGGTTTAGCGCGCGAAAAACCTGCGCCGCCCGCTCCAAACCCAAATCAATGACTAAAGGATGTAAGCTTTCCTGCCACTTAAGCCAACCCTGTAGCGAATCAAAACGTGTCATTAACCGATATTTATAAATCAGTCTTCCTGATCCGGGCGATGCTCTACATCATCCGCTTCAACTTCAGCAGCCACTGCTTCCGGTTCGACATTAGGATGCTGCTCTACAACGCCTCTACCCGCCATCAGCATCGCCAAAATACCGGCTATCTTGTCGCGCATTTCACGCCTGTCGATAATCATATCGATAGCGCCGTGCTCTTGTAAAAACTCGCTACGCTGAAAACCTTCCGGGAGTTTTTCACGAACGGTTTGCTCTATGACCCTGGGACCTGCAAAACCAATCAACGCATTGGGTTCGGCTACATTAATGTCACCCAGCATGGCTAAACTGGCTGATACGCCGCCCATGGTCGGATCGGTCATAAATGAAATATACGGCAAACCTGCATCGGACAACTTGGTTAATGCCGCGCTGGTTTTGGCCATCTGGAACAACGAAAACAGCGATTCCTGCATGCGTGCGCCGCCACTGGCCGTAAATACGATAAAAGGCACACCCAATTCCAGGCTTTTATTGACGCCGCGTACAAACTTTTCGCCGACCACCGAGCCCATAGACCCGCCCATAAAACCGAAATCAAAGGCTGCTGCAACAATATCCTGACCTTTTAACTGGCCTTTCATCACCACCAGAGCATCGTTTTCTTTAGTCTGTTTTTGCGCCTGGGTAATCCTGTCTTTATATTTTTTACTGTCTTTGAACTTTAACGGATCGACCGGCTTAACGCTTTTGCCAATCTCTTCATGCCCGCCTTCATCCAAAAACATAGTCAACCGCGTTCTGGCCGAAATGCGCATATGATGTTCACATTTTGGGCAAACGCTAAAGTTTCTTTCCAACTCGGTGTTGTAAAGAATCGCATTACAGCTAGGGCACTTATTCCACAATCCTTCAGG
>DATBQC010000011.1:0-2060 GCA_036561065.1 Methylobacter sp.
GATCTCCAGCGCTTGTTCGCCGGTATCCGGTTGCGAGATCAGCAGGTCGGAGACATTCACTCCGAGTTTTTGTGCATATTGCGGGTCTAGTGCGTGCTCGGCATCGATGAACGCTGCCGTGCCGCCCAGTTTTTGCATTTCGGCGATGACTTGCAGGGTAAGGGTAGTTTTCCCTGAAGATTCCGGGCCGTAGATCTCTACCACGCGCCCGCGCGGCAAACCGCCCACGCCCAAAGCCAAGTCCAGTCCTAGCGAGCCGGTGGAAACCACCTGGATATCACGCGCTACATCAGTGTCGCCCATGCGCATGATAGAGCCCTTGCCGAACTGCTTCTCGATCTGCGAGAGCGCAGCCGCCAATGCCTTGCTTTTGTTGTCATCCATGTGGATTTTCCTAGACCTGTAAAAAACTTAAATTATGTCACGGACACCCCTATAAATCCAAATATATAGAAGCCGCACCTAATATAGCAGGGCTAGTGTCTAATCCTTGGCCCGCTTTGCAAATTCACCAACAAAATTATCAGTCAAAATAGCAAGGGTGCCATCATCTAACTTGTCTATATGCGAAACATTTAAGTAAGTGAGAATGCCATCGCTTCTTAGAATATCCATTAATGCGGGTTCAACTGCTTTTGCTTCAGCAGAATCGGAATTAAGGAGTTTTGCGGCAACAAAATATGTAGGCTTGTTCGTAACATGAGCTACAGCAAAAGACCATCCATTGGTGTTTATTCTGTCGTTTATATCTTTTTGGGCATAAATAACTAATTTTGCTTTAGGTAATTTATCGGATATCTCAAAGTTGGCTTTTTCAAGCCGGGTCTCAATTGCGGTAGAAATTTGTTTTGAGACTGATGCATCATCACAGATGACAAGGTAGGCAACTCGTATGGGGCCATCTGCAAGTGAGCTGGGAACGTAGCAAAATAGGGCAATTACAATTGCGATAACTAGGTGTCTCATGCTATTCCTATATTAAATGTAAAGTGGCTCTCAATAAATTTAATGATTTATCAATGAAAGTAAATGGTTAAGTGCATGATACGCCGATTGACGGCGTACAGTTTCCCGGTCACCAGGAAAATGTCTGGATTCACTGACCAAATTCCCAAGTTTATCCGCCCAGGCAAAGCAGACTGTGCCCACCGGTTTCTGTGATGTACCTCCATCCGGTCCGGCGATACCGGTGATTGCTACCGTGATATGTGCGCGGCTGTTTTTGAGTGCGCCCAGCGCCATCTCCTGCGCCGTTTCGGCACTCACTGCCCCATGTTTATCGAGCGTGAACAGCGATACGCCTAGCATCTGCATTTTCGAGGCATTGCTGTAGGTCACGAAGCCGCGCTCGAACCAGGCAGAACTACCGGCAACGGCCGTGACGTATTGCGCTGCCATGCCGCCGGTGCAGGATTCCGCCAGTGCTAACATCCAACCACGTTGTTTCAATGCAGTGCCGAGTTCGGCAGCCAGTGTCAGGAACGCGTCATCATCCATTGCAGTGCCTTCATTACGATCAACACGTAGCCTGCGGCCAGCAGGTCGTCGAACATGACGCCGAAGCCTCCTTTGAGTTTTGCATCGCACTGTTTGATGGGGAACGGTTTCCAAATGTCGAACAGGCGAAATAACACAAAATCCAACACATAAATGATAGGTGCATGCGGAGTGAGCGCCATGATCAGCCACATGGCGACCATTTCATCCCAGACGATGCTGCCGTGATCGGCCACGCCTAAGGCCCGGCCGGCGATATCGCAATAGCGTATGCCCAGTATGAATAGCAAACTAATGATGCCTAGTGTCCATGCCGGGTAAATCGTTGCGATTGGCGCAAACAGCAGGAATAGCGGGATCGCAGCGAGCGAGCCTGCCGTGCCCGGTGCCTTCGGCGCTAACCCGCTGCCAAAACCTAATGCAAGAAAGTGCGCAGGATGGCGCAGCAGGAATTTCAGATCAGGTTGCTGCGAAGTGGTCATAGCCGCTTTCATCGAATTCTATCGGTTTGCCGTACCCATCCAGCAAGCGTAGTTCATTGGTAGAGGTGATCGAGCCGATTC
>DATBQC010000012.1:0-3253 GCA_036561065.1 Methylobacter sp.
GTTCAGATCCTTAAACGGTAAATGTCGGTTTAGGATTCTTTGGTCATTCGAAATTTGAGTTCCATTATTACTCACCCCATAATAAAGGCTTTTTCAAAGTGCTGTTAAAAAGGCCGGAACGAAGATGAACACACTTACCCAACTCCATGCTGATATCGAAGCGCGCGTACAAGCTATCCGTGAGGACAATCTCGATTGGCTCTGTCGCCGTGGCTGCGACGGCTGTTGCCGACGGCTCGCTGAAGTACCCCGGCTCACTGCGGCAGAATGGGATTGGCTACGAGACGGACTGGCTGCGCTGCCCCCAGAGCGGCTTCGGGAAATTGGCCGGGGCATCGCTCTGCTGGCAGAGCAGTCATCACGCCCCATCGTCTGCCCGCTGTTGGACCAGTCGGCGGGAGCCTGCCTGGTCTACGCCCACCGCCCGGTGGCTTGCCGCACGTACGGGTTTTATGTTCAGCGTGACCTCGGACTTTACTGTAAGGATATCGAATCGCGCGTGGCCGGTGGCGCGTGGGCCGATGTCGTGTGGGGCAACCAGGACGCCATTGATCACCGTCTCGGCGACACCCGCGATTTGACCGAATGGTTCGCGCTCTGGAAGGAGGGCGAGGACATGGCTTGATCGGAGCTGAATCCGAACCGTCGACGTGAGGATTTTCAGAGTCAGGTGCCGCTAAACCAAGCAGTATTGAGTACGAATCAACCTTCTCCTGTTAGCTAAAATTTCACGTCCACCTAAAATTGGCTTAGAAAAGGAGCCAGACAGAAGTTTGACGCCCTCTCCTCAGCCGAGCGTCAGCGGTCAAGTTTTGATGCGCCTTTCCTGTTTTCTTTGCTTGCAAGATTTAGGTGCTAGAATATAAATCGCACTTTTCTGGAAACGTTGCATCCCCCGTATCGGCAACTCAGCCAAAAACAAGGCTTAACAATGAATGTGCTTTATTATGCTCATCACGCATCAAAATTCGGTTCCTTTGCCCCCTCTCCTGCTGGAGTGAGGAGATTCAAAAAGCCTAATTATGAAGTGCAAACGGTATATCTAAAATGGGTACCAAGCTATTGGTGACCGCATGAAATATTGCCTGTTATCAGGTAAAACATCTGCTGCTGTTTGTTCAGCTGTTCTGCTTCACAGAAAGGATTAGGTTATGAATCGCATATCAAGTTGGTGGAACGGAATCGGACTGCGACTAAGATTACAAATTCTTATCCAGGGATTCCTGATCGTAATTCTTGTCGCTGCCCAGCTATGGATCTCAATGCAGCTGGAGCAGCAGGTCTTAAGCGCTGCTGAAGAACGCGCGAAATCGTTAGCCACCAGCGCCATCAATGGTCTGAATACGTTAATGGTCGTCAAGTCAGGTAACAATGAAATAATCAGTGATAAAACGGCTCGCGCACTTTTCATCCAGAAGATGGCGGGGGTGGACAAGGTCAAGGAAATGCGAATTGTCCGAGGCAAGGGAGTCGATGATGAGTTTCCCGCGGGTCTTCCCGAAGAGCAGCCCACTGACGAAATGGATCGGCGTGTTCTTGCCAATGGAAAAACGGAATTCAATCTGATCAGAAGCAACGACGGTGAAGCGAGACTTAGAACCGTGATGCCGTTTATTGCTGAAAAAAACTATAACGGTACAAATTGCCTTAAATGTCACGGGGTCGACGAGGGATCTGTACTCGGCGCGGCCAGCATCATAATCGACGTCAAGGACGATATGGCTGTCATCAAGAAGATCAGTGACTGGATATGGATTGGCCAAATAATTCTGCAAATTCTGTTGTTTTATGTAGTCAGTCTTATTGGTCGCGGCTTACTTAGGCAACTCGGTGGCGAGCCGACGCTGGCCATTGAGATCGCCAACAAGATTTCGAATGGCGATCTCTCTACAAAAATCGTCGTGGCCGCTGACGACACGACTAGCTTGCTGTCGTCGATGAAGCACATGTCAGAAACGATAAACCTCATGATTGACGACGCCGTGATGCTGGCGAAAGCCGCAGTGGACGGCAAGCTGGCCACTCGCGCTGATGCGTCTAAGCATCATGGCGATTTCCGCAAGATCGTCGCCGGCGTCAATGACACCCTGGACGCAGTGATAGGCCCACTTAACGTGGCGGCAGGTTACGTCGACCGCATATCCAAGGGTGACATTCCACCAAAAATCACCGACACCTACAACGGTGACTTTAATGCCATAAAAAACAACCTTAATGCCGTAATCGAAGCTATTCAGGCATTGGTCGCGGATGCTGATCTGCTTTCCAATGCGGCTGTGGAAGGCAAGCTGGGCATTCGGGCTGATGCAGCCAAGCATCAGGGCGACTACCGCAAGATTGTGGCCGGTGTAAACGACACGCTGGACAGTATCGTCGGTCCCATCAACGAAGTAGTTCGGGTACTGGGCGCACTAGCTAAAAGCGACCTCACCGAGAAAATCACGGCAAACTACCAAGGCACTTTCGCCGAACTGTGCGATAACGTCAATATCTCCGTGAACAATCTGGCTCAGGCCGTTTTGACTATCAAAGAAGCCACCGACTCCATCAATACCGCTGCTAAAGAGATTTCCGCTGGCAATGCCGACCTCTCGAACCGCACGGAACAACAGGCCGCCAGTCTGGAGGAAACCGCTGCGAGCATGGAAGAACTGGCCGCTGCGGTAAAACAGAACGTCGAACACGCCAAGCAGGCCAATCAAATGGCGGTGGAAGCCTCGAAAGTGGCCATCAAAGGCGGTCAAGCGGTTCAGCTGGTGGTCGGCACTATGAGCGCAATCAACCAAAGCTCCGGCAAAATCGTCGACATCATTAGCGTGATAGACGGCATCGCCTTTCAAACCAACATCCTGGCACTCAATGCGGCGGTGGAAGCTGCACGGGCGGGTGAGCAAGGCCGGGGCTTTGCAGTGGTCGCCAGCGAAGTCCGAAACCTAGCGCAACGCTCGGCTGCGGCGGCGAAAGAAATTAAAAGTCTGATTGACGATTCGGTGGAGAAAGTAGATGACGGCAGCAAACAGGTAGCCGCAGCCGGAAAAACTATGGAAGAAATAGTTGCCTCGGTAAAGTGTGTGACCGACATCATGACAGAGATTACGGCAGCATCGGTAGAGCAAAGCTTAGGCATCAACCAGGTAAATCAGGCGGTCACCCAAATGGACGAAGTGACTCAGCAGAACGCGGGACTGGTAGAACAAGCCGCCGCGGCTGCCGAATCGCTGGAAGATCAGACATCTACCCTGTCGGACACGAT
>DATBQC010000013.1:0-3374 GCA_036561065.1 Methylobacter sp.
CGGGCGAAGCCCGTGCACGTCGTGCCAAGCGTGAAATGATTGAGGCTAACTTGCGCTTAGTGATTTCTATCGCCAAGAAGTACACCAACCGTGGCCTGCAATTCCTCGACCTGATCCAAGAAGGTAACATCGGCTTGATGAAGGCTGTGGATAAATTTGAATATCGTCGCGGGTACAAATTTTCTACTTACGCTACATGGTGGATTCGCCAGGCGATTACGCGTTCTATCGCCGATCAAGCACGTACGATCCGTATCCCGGTGCACATGATCGAAACCATCAACAAGATGAACCGCATAAGCCGTCAGATACTGCAGGAAACAGGGTTGGAGCCAGACCCAGCAACTCTGGCAGAGAAAATGGAAATGCCGGAAGACAAGATTCGCAAGATACTCAAGATTTCCAAGGAACCTATCTCCATGGAAACACCGATTGGCGACGATGACGATTCGCATCTGGGGGATTTCATCGAAGACATGGCAACTCTGGCACCAGTGGATGCGGCGGTTTATGCCAGCTTGCGCGAGGCTACCAAGGAAGTGCTGGAGTCACTTACTGCACGTGAAGCAAAAGTTCTACGGATGCGTTTTGGTATTGAAATGAATACCGACCATACATTGGAAGAAGTGGGCAAACAGTTCGATGTAACGCGTGAGCGTATTCGTCAGATAGAGGCCAAAGCGTTGCGTAAGCTGCGCCATCCAACTCGTTCAGAGCGCTTGCGTAGTTTCCTTGAAACTGGTCAAGATTAGCTCTTAAAAGTTTTGGGCCTCTAGCTCATGCTTGGTTAGAGCAGCGGACTCATAATCCGTTGGTGCTGTGTTCGACTCACAGGAGGCCCACCAATTAGATCAACGGCTTAGGATTTTTCCTAGGCCGTTTTTCTTTTCACTGTGGGGAAAACGTGGAAAGTTAACCACATTACCCTTACTCCCGGATTCGATCCGTGCAACCGTAGCCGTTAGATTATCCGTAGCAAACTTCGCATAGCGGACTACCATTCCCCGTGACTTCAAGCCGCCTAAGTCTTTCAGTTCATCGCAGCTAGTGCCAGCCTGACGATGCCATGAAGCCCTGCATTCAATAATTACGGTGATTACTTGCTCAACAATTCTTCTATTTGTGCGCGTAATCGTTTGTTTTCTTCAAGTATGGGTTGTACCAACCCATCTACTTCTACTTCAGAGTATCTTGTCGTAATGTGTTGCGGGCAGTTCCATTCGACCGCTTCGATCTGAATGACGATGCCACGCTCCACACGCGCCGAATAATTCGTTACCGTTAAATCGGCGAGCAATTCCGGCGTATCTTCTTCATGAATGATACGGGCAATTCCCCATATTTTCAGGCGACGCCGGTTGGCATAATCCATCAAAATCATAGAAACACGTGCATTGCTATCTAGGTTTCCGACACTGATGTACTGGCGATTACCCCTGAAATCGGCAAAAGCGATAGTACGTGCATCCAGCACCCTGATAAATCCTGCCGGACCGCCGCGATGCTGTACATATGGCCAGCCATTTTCCGAGATTGTCGCCATGTAAAAGCTATCGCGCGATTCCACAAACTCGGTTTCCAGGCTGCCCAACTCATTCCTGGAGTTATCTGAAAGCTCAAAGCGACGATTGTTCTCACGGCTGCCATAGCGAGCTTGAGCCGTTTTCACGCTTTCGGTAAAACTTATAGCCGCAAATGCATTTGGCATGGTATTTATCCTTTCGGGCTGACGGTTCGGTAACCACCAGCGAATTGGGATATCTAGATTAAAAAGTCAAAATGGTGGTGTTAAACTTCAGCAACTTCCCAAAACTAGCCAAGCCCGTGGTGCCAGGAACAAGATTTTCCTGGATGGCCTGAAAACCGCTGGCTTTGGCATCATCGCTCGCCCCAAATACCTCGGCACAGGCACAAGATATGCCGGCAATATTACCTTTTACCAAGTTATAGAGCCCGTGCAATGGATGATCCGGTTTCGTTATGAGTGCAGGCCAACGCGTACCCGCGCCTTGAAATGTAACGGATACGTCTCCGCCGGATTGTTTGATATCGTAAGCGGCTGCCAAGCCATTAAACGCACGGCCAAGCGCTTCATCGCCACCAGTTTTTGGATCTGAGAATATAAAAATCGCTGTCTTGCTCATCATGCGCTCCTGTAAATTATGGATAGTTAAAAATGTACTGTACCGAATGTTCGGTATATTGATAATGTAACGAACGTTCGGTAGTATGTCAACATACTTTTTTAAAGGCAGATAAACATGGCACAGCAGGCAAGCGAAAATACCTCGTTAATAGAATCGCTATTCGAAATATTTAGAAACCACGGTTATGAGGGCACCACGATCTCCCTATTATCCGAGGTTACCGGACTGCAGAAATCGAGCCTGTATCATCATTTCCCCAAGGGTAAGGAAGACATGCTTAAAGCGGTTGTGAGCTATGTCAGCGCACAAATCCACCAATACATCCTGACCCCGTTGTCTGATAGCAAGGTAAAGCCTGAAAAGCGTTTCACCGACTTGATCGTTACCATCAAGGTGTTTTATGGAGATGGTAGAAAAAATTGCCTGTTGAATGTACTGAACCTTGGCGACGCAAAGACAGAAATAAACGAATTGCAAAACAACGACTATAGCGCTTGGCTAAACGCACTCATCCAATTGGGCAAAGAGGCTGGCATGACCCAGCAGGATGCAGCGGTATGGGCTGAACGGTTTCTAATTGTCGTTGAAGGCACGCTCGTTATCCAGCGCCTGACCAGCGATACACATACTTTCGAGAACCAGATGGAATATGAGCAAAAGCAGTTCCATCAATTATTGAAACAGGGCTAAAAAATGAAGAAACCCGCTTCGCTGATACTCGCGCTCGCGGCATTAAGTCAAGCTCCATCTATTGCCCGTAGCGAGGAATACAGCACGGCAAAACCGATGACATATTGTTCAAGGTGCTGGAAAGGTCGGCTAAGCGACTTTTTTCTTTGGTATGAGGTTAATTATGTTGCTGGCTTCAAATCAAACGCAATGCAAATTCTCTCTTCGTTTGAATTAAAAGGTATGGTGCGGTGAAAAAGTGATGAAGGGAATAGGATGATGTCGCCCACATTTGGCAGGATAGCGTTTTCCGGGAAATCGCTACGCTTTTGTGGGTAGTTGTCACCATGTGTGCCAAACGCAAAACGGCCTTCATCAGCATTGTGTTTATCTTGCGGCATTGCTAGGTAAACAGCACCACTAAGCCAGCCTAGCTCGTGGATATGTGATGTGAGATGGCCACCTTGCTGCATCTTCACATACCAAGAGCTGGTGAATTCAAACTCAGTGGGGAAAGACTTTATTAGCTCACAATCAGCCCCGATAAAACGTTGCCTG
>DATBQC010000014.1:0-1517 GCA_036561065.1 Methylobacter sp.
TTGTGATCGCCGGTCGAATCGACACTTAAGCCGATGATTTTGGTGTTCCGTTTTGCAAATTCAGGCTGAATCTTGGCCATATAGCCTAATTCAGTCGTGCATACCGGCGTAAAATCTTTGGGATGCGAAAACAATACGGCCCAGCTATCTCCGATCCACTCATGGAAATCTATTTTGCCTTGTGTGGTCTCTACCTGGAAATTCGGTGCTAGATCATTTATGCGAAGGGACATGATTATTTCCTTTGGCTGTAAAAAACTCTACTTTGAATAGAAAAATTGACCTTGACCAATAACAGAGGTTCAGTATCATCGAATTTTATCGGCAATTCAAATTCAACATCTCACCTAGAACAGCTTATTAATAGTCTCAGGTAATTCTACATTCCAGCAAAGTTAAAAATCTATGAAATTAGATAAGGGCATTCGTATTGTTGCATGCTTTGAAGCACTCAAAGGCTTAGTGGTGCTATGCGCAGGATTCGGCTTGTTGTCCATGGTGAACCGCGATGTGCAGCAGATCGCCGTGAATCTTGTAGGGCATTTCCGTTTTAACCCTGCCAGCCGCTACCCACGCGTCTTTTTGGAACTTGCAGGCAATGTATCCAATATCCAGCTGTGGCAGATAGCAAGCATTGCTTTTGCCTATGCGGGTATTCGATTAATCGAAGCCTACGGACTGTGGCATCAGCGCAGATGGGCAGAATGGTTTGCTATAGCAAGCGGCGGGGTCTATGTGCCGCTGGAAGTTTATGAATTGATTCACAGAGCTTCTTGGATCAAAGCGGGTACCTTGGTCGTTAAAGTCGGTATCGTACTTTATATGTTCTATGTACTTAAAAAAGAACAGCAACTACAAAAGACTTTGTGATTAAAACTTAGATGCTGCCGCCATGACTTGCTTCTCCGGGAAATCTACGGCTCCACTAAATTCCAGAATATTGATGACCACAGGCTCCCTGCGTGAGACGGGCAATGTGTCGGCACTAGGATAGCCGATGATGATCGGTGCCACAGCGAAATATTCAGGAGGAATGCCGAATTCCGCTTTTATCTCGGGGACATTCAGGACAGGTAGCGCAGTTCCGACGATGCAACTCCCCAGCCCCATGGAGCAAGCCGTCAACATCAGGTTTTCAGCAGCAAGCCAGCAATCTGCATTGACGAATTGCCCTGTCGCGTAAGAACCGATGACGATGAGGGTATTGGCATTATAGAAAATATTAGCATCCGCCTCGTTCATTAGGTCCATGGTATGCCCGATACGCGCCGTCTCTGCCAAACAAGCAGACTTTGCCAGATCTGATAAATGTTGCAGCAATCGTTGATTCTGAATAACGATGAATACGCATGGTTCCCTATGCATGGAACTCGGTGCGCGCACTGCAGCTTCCAGCAATATATGAACAGTTTGTTGATCGGCTTGCTGTGCAGTGTAGCTATGTACGGAACGCCGCGAGAGGATAGCTTCGAACACGTTCATTTCCGACTCTGGAAATTGCATGGAGGCTATTGAGC
>DATBQC010000015.1:0-5982 GCA_036561065.1 Methylobacter sp.
GTTACGTGTGATTTCTTCGGAAGCCAAGAAGATGTTATCCAAAACGTCTGGCTGGACTTCATGGTTATTCATATCAAATTCTCTTATCACCGACATCGCGGCGATAAAATTGGAACGAGAATGCTGGATCATCGCGTCGAAATCAGTGATCGCTTCTTGATCACTTGCCATCTTATGATCCGGATTTAGCAATAGCTGCGCAGCAAGCAAAAACTCGGCACTCGAGTTGAACATTTCGACGACAGCTTCATCATTCTTACGTACAGCTGGGGCGAATTCAGCAGCCTCGCGCAAATTATTGATAGTAAGGGAAATTTTTTCTTTGGACGGAATGTTGGACATGGTTCGTTAACTCCTTGAACCAGTCTTATCATTCATACTAGCCGATTTACGGGGATCGAATTTTAGACCGGACAAATCTAGATAAAGGAGCCAATAAACGTACTTCGATTCTATCTTAAGAGAAGCAGCTACAACATGTTGTAGCTGCTGATGTGCTGCATAGATTATAAATCCATCCTCTGATATCACCATAGTAATTGTTCCTGGGCCAAATGCCTTTGGCCTTCCACCCATAATCACAAGAGGCTGATCATATCCTCGTTCAAAGGACCTGTTCCAATGAGGACCACGGGGACTCCTGCCACCTGCTCGATCTTATCGATCATGATTCGAGTCTTCATGGATAGCTTCTGGAAGGCTTTTTTTCCGCCTCGAAGTCCCGCATCTTTCCAATCGAGATATTGAACGAAGTTTAAGCACAATTTCGTTGCCCCATTCGTGCGCACAGAATCCTTCAGGCCGATATAAGAGAATGTACTAACCCGGCGGATTCGCTTGGTTACCGTGGTGCGCTCTCGTTCTGATAGGGCTCTTGCTTCTTCCGGAGGCATTCCGGAGCTCTCTGCGACTTGCTCCCAGGTAAGCTCCTCACAGTCTGAGTAAAAGTCTCCGGAGTACCCTCTCTGCGTCCCGTCGGGGTCTATAACGTTGCCCACTCGGATTGGATATGTTCGAAGATTCAAATAAACGTCGCCGATAAGCTGTGGAGGGACTGCCATATGATCCATAGCCGCCTGGAGGGAACAATTTCTGGATGTACACGCTGGATAATGCGATCCATGGTCGATGGATAGGGCATAACCCTGAGACCCCTCATGGAGCCATGTTGTGCCAACTTTCAGAATGCCGTGAGTGAGATCTCGGAAGTCCATGGGGTCTTCCACCATCACACGTTCGGCGAAAGTAGCCTGTTCAACCATCCCTAGCTCGGGCACAGCATTATGGAGGGCATATTCTCTCCAAGGCACATTGCCAGTGAGCTGCACATTCTTCTTGCGCATTATTTTATCGGCGATAGCGGCCCCCGACCCCTGCATCGTCGAAGCGATATGCATCGTCGAGTCCGTGCCGCTGCGTTCGCGTTCGGCATGCTCGTTTGTAACAAGCGATGCCCGTCCATGCACATGGATTTCTGGCATTCCCGATTGAAGCCATTCTTTGAGAAACTGATCAGGGTTAAATCCGGATCCCGGAGAAATAAAACAGCGTATATCCATTCCCTTCACGCGCTTCAAGATAGCCGCAGTTGGAATAGCTTTCGATACGAATTTCGTCCCATCTTCGAAGACGGCGGAGTGACCGGCATTCGGATAATTGGAACTTGAAATATACGTGGTTGCGAACTTATCAGCGAGATAAGTAGTTAATTTGCCCTTACCACTGCTGCCCCAAAATGCGTCGATAACTACGTTAAACTTTCCGGTTTCCATGTTTTCCTTTGATACACCCAGCGTTTCTTACCGAGATCCCAAATTTTTCTGAATCCCTGAGATGATCGGAGTTCATGTTCTGTAATGCTGCATCCTATTGGCTTTCCTGAATATCAGACAAGCAAGTCGATAAAGTCAAGGATCCAAAGACGCCAGTACCGATCCTCTCAAATATCGAATTTCTAGCCATCAAGTACTACGTTGAACTTGACGTTGATCATTTTTCTTTCCTGAATGTCTCAGTCTCAATAGACGTTATCCGAATCAGATCTTTCTGTTTAAGCACTTTTCTCAAGTCTGACGCTTCTGCATATCTAGCTATACCAGTTTGTGCTGGAGGACCAAGGGCGATGGCTCGAGCCCCCATAATTTCTTTAAAAGAATGAATTCTTCCGACTAATTGAAGTTTCTTCCTCTTGTTGAATTTATTCGCGTTTCTAATATCAAGCATACGCCTGATACCCTTATCGCTTACAAATTGAATCCGAATAGTTAGATCTGAGGGAATTTTCCGATATATCATGAGGGATAATCTGCATGCATAATCACACCCAAGAGAAAAAGCTTCCTGGAATGATCGGGCTCGGATTATCACATGTGCTAATCCGAATTTTGGAGGGAACATAGCCCTCCAAATCTTCATTTCTGGATCGGGGTTCGGGCCTAATAGCTGTTTCTGAGCTTTCTCCGAATAGATAGGAAAAACGAGAAACATTGCAGCGTCATAGAGCTGATCAAACCTAGTTTTTCCTGAATCTCCTGAATCTACAGGCACAGATTCTAAGAGCAAAGATGGGATCACATTATTCTTTACGAGATCTTTGAGGAACTCCCGGAAGAATGGGATCTCTTTTTTTGATGCTATTCTATCGAGGCATGCTTCAATCTTTTTCTCGAGCTCTAAATCCTTTTCTCTTTTCTTCATTGATTATTATTTCTGAACGTTTTTCGGTTTTCTGCTGTAGAGTACCTCGCTATGAACCAGACCGTGGAGCCTGAAAGAAGACTCCAGACGGATCCGAGAGATCCGGATTTTTGTCGCATTGCGTCAAAAGATCTCTCATTCGCCCGAAGGCGCGGAGGACTTTTCCAGAAGATCTAGAGATTTAGGAGTCTGGAGGGAAAGATCGCATCCGGATCTTCTCTTTGGGCGGAAGAAGTAGCCGGTTTCATCCGTCGCCCCTTTTTTCTTTTTTCCTTTTTTTCATTTCGATCTGTTTCATAGTTCTTAAGTAATCCAAGAGCATGATTGATTCTCCTTTCCCGATCCCTCGTCCTCATCCTCCGAAGGAGGAGAAAGATGAAGCGTTAGTTCAGAATGAGTCCAATGTGGTCCCTGTCTCTTTAAATTCAGGAGAAGTACGAACGTTTCTAGTGTTTAGGGATCTTCCCTATCACTATGAACATAGAGCAGGGAATTTTCCTTTGCTCGAAATAGGAACCGTTATTGATTTTGATGCTCGAGTGCCGGATCTGAAATGTCCAGCGGGCATACGAGATATCAAAGGAGCTTACCAGATAGTTTCGAAGAAGTTTGTTTATACGACAAAAAGGCCTGGAAGGATGGGTTTATCTCAATACTTAGAGTTGTTCCCGGCCAATGAGTCTATGAAATAAACCTTTAAAGTCGTAATAAGCTGTTGTAATATTGATCATCTCGTTTAGGGTTGCACCCTGTGCGAGCTGACTAATAAACTGGAGAGGAAGCTCATGAAATCGCTTCTACAATTTGCTGTTCTTTGTTTCTTTCCTTTTTGCATTGCTGCAAACTCTCCGGTTCAGGAATCAACACCAAGGATTCCATCTATTTATGTGACTTCCATGCACCAATGGGTAGTGGAACGTATGATTGCTTGGATGCCTCCGGGTAAGAGCATGATTGCTGACGCTAAAGAGACCCCCGAAGAGGGAAAAGCCCGATATGAATCCATTGCGGACGATCTGATCTCCGTTGCTTTCGATCCACAAGAAAAACCCGTTTTCACCGGTTCGTATGGTCGGACGAAGACTCTTGCTGTTTTACTTTCTCTTGCTTTCTTTGAGTCCGGATTCCGGAAGGATGTCGATACAGGCACAGGTCCCCTTTCCAAGGGTGACTCCGGGCAGTCATGGTGCCTTATGCAGGTAATGCTCGGCAAACCTGAGCGGTCATCAGGCAACACGAAAACGCACATCGTCATCGATAACCCCCACTTCCGCTTTGTTGATTCAAAGAACGAAGGTTTCGGAGGTTTGGATCTTATTCGGAATCGAAAAGCTTGTTTCCGTGTGGGGCTGCATCTCGTGCGCAATTCATTCGATAATAGCGCATCTTTCCCGTTATACGACAGACTCTCGATATATGCTTCTGGCAAGCTCCTTCGCAATCTGTCAGTTTCGAAACACAGAATCCAGAAAGCTCAAACTTGGCTTTCTCAAGAAGCTCCGCCTTTGAAGGATGATGAAGTTATGGATCTTCTTCATCCGAACGTTGAAGGGGAGCGGGGGTTTCCTTCAGTTCAGGAGAAAATTAGATCCACGGTGGTGTCTCCTGTTGGTTGAACAAGTGCTTGACAATCGGTTTCTTTTTGTGATAGTCTGTCTCCCAGAGCCCCACCGCAGGTCTTGAACCTCGCGCCGTAGGGCACTCCGGCAAGTCGGCGAAATAATCGCCGCATGGAGGTCAGAAATGAAGGGATCCCAAGGGCAACATGCCCAATCCGTCGTCTTCGTCCCTGTTCAGATTTATACGAATCAGTCGTTCTTAGAACGATGGCATCAATGGGTTCATCTTCAAGTTGGCAAAATGTTTCGGCGGGATCCAGACAGGATCATGGATACCGCTCAGCAAATTCGCCAGCGGCTCCTTTCGAAAGATCTGATTGGACGTTGGTTTTATAAACACTTGACTGAGGATCTGGTGGATCGCGTCCAAGCGGAGCGAATGCTTGGACGCACTGACTTGATATATCTATCAGCGCTGAAGCCCGTCCATGGACACAGGACAGATAAGAACTCTCTCTGGGCCATCGCCGATTTATTGGCTTTCGCCAAGTTCGATCTTGAGAGATTCTATTATACTCCTCAAGGACATACGATTGATTCCGACAGAGTCCTGGAATTAATTGGGTATCCGGCTGGAAAATATGAGCCTCTTGCTTCTCTTTATCGTCAGGGCCGTTTGGTTCCTTCCGAATTCACTGAGCATCAATGTACCAACCGCCAGAAATGTGTTGAATGTTTTCGAGGCAGAGAGAGCCTTAAGAAACGAAAAGTTTCTCTTGTCCATCGTTGGGATTCTCCAGAAAGTGTAGCCGAGGCGTCTAAATTGCGCTGGAATGACGCGCAAGTCGTTCCTTTTCTTCGTCATTGGCATAAGAGCAATATGATATACTTTGTCCCTGAGTATATCATGCGAAGATCGATAAATGGGAAGCCTCCCCAAGGGATCGACGCAGGACTCTTGGCATATGTCATGAAGTTTATTCGCAATACTGTCATAAATGAGTTCAAAAATATGTCTCGCTATGATGATACTAGCCGCATGGTGTTCAATGCCGGTCGTTGTCCTGAAATTGGTGATGCAGAGGCAGTTGCTTTTGAATCGGAAGACGGTGTGTCTGAAGATAAGCAACAGCGGATAATCATCGATTCTCGTTCTATTTCTGGCTATCAGAAATCAGAGCACCGCTTGGATCTGCAAGATATAATTCATTCTTCGGGACTTGACGCTGAAGAATTGGACGTTATCTTGAAGATTGACCTCCATGAGGTAACAGTTCGTGATTATGCTGAATCTATCGGCTATTCGGTTCAGAAGGTCCACAGAATTCGGACTTCTGCCATGCAAAAAATGAGATTTGTGGCGTGCGGAGTGTCGGAGACTCCCTATGAATATGAATCAGATAATTCGGAGAATATTTTATTTTCCTAGGGATAGGCCTTTGTTGCCTTCTTTTGCGGGATGTTCCAATCGAAACATAGGACCGCTGCATCTTTCCGTCTGATCGTTGCTATGTTCAGGTTATATGCAGGCATTGAATCTGATTTTGGAAAAGCTATCCTAGATATATTGCGTAAGCAATATCCAGATCAAGAAATCACTGAGAGTCCTGCTGCAGTCGGCAATAAGCTTATGGCCATTGCGCGTAAGCAATTGCAGAATAGTGACCAGGACGCTATGGACGCTATCCAGGACCTTCTCACTTATCTCACCACTGGTTCGAAGTTT
>DATBQC010000016.1:0-1898 GCA_036561065.1 Methylobacter sp.
CAATGGTAGTGGCCCATATTTCAGTTCGTAGTGCGCAAGATTCATTGCAAGCAGCCTGGCACACTCTGCCAGCTCTTCCTTCCCAGCAGCATCAACTAGCTCGTTTGCCAGCTTGAGGTATTGCTTGAATAGGGTTAAGTCAACCAATTCGGTTCACATTGATATGGAATCATATGTTATCTATGGGCATTCAGGCAGGCTCAGCAAGTTATCCGGCTGTTCACCGTCAGCTAAGGTTTTCAAATATTTGCGGCCGTTGGCGCTTTTGGCGATGACCACTGAGACCGATTTGCCGCCCAAAGATACGTAGAAGCTCCACTTCCCTTGTTCGATGCCTGCGATAGCGTCATCCAGAGAGAGCTTCCAGCGAGTACCTCCACCTATGCTACGGATCCGCTCGTGAGCGCCTGGTCTGTTGGATTTGTTAATGCAATTAATCATCACGACGTCAGTCAAGATCATCCCCTTTTGCATTAAGGAATTAACAGATTACGCTTAATTACATTTACATACCATATGACTCTTGAAGCTGCATATTTTCAATTAAGTTTACTAGCCATGATGGCTTTTATTGACGGCCATTCCAACGATGACGAACAGCCAAAATAACGCGCCGATTGCGATCACGATCTTGTTGTTTTTGGTGATTTCTTCATTATTTTTGAAGTCAGGATTATTTCTACGGTTGACCGCCAATGCCATGTTATTCACCGCAATGATAGGATAGAAAGTCAGTACGCTCAGCAAACTTAGGGGGTCCGGCAACCCGGAGCACAAGTTCAATATGAAGAATGCCATCGCCATATTGCCGATAGGAAAGTCTTTATATGCCGCGATGCCGACAGCGGAATTCTTAATCTGCTTGAAGCAACTATAAGCCCATATCGGCGCGAACAGCGACCGTGCCGCAGGCATGATCTTGCTGCCGGTGTAATGCTGTTTGATAGCAGTCCAGTTCTTATAGAACCAGTAGATCTCATACAAAGAAAACGTGCACACGCACATCAAAACCAGCTTGTAGGTCGAAACCGTAAAGTATTCTTTTACGCTCCCGGCATTGTTGACCTCGCCGCTCTCGGCCGCACTGCCTGCGACATTCTGCGCGATCTTTTTATATTGCTCGATCTCATGCTCAGTTGCTGCCGATGGACAGTGACATTGTGAGCAAAAGTTTAGTTCAGACGAGTTCGCCTGGCCACAAGCCGGGCAAATCCAATTGTTAGTTTCCATAAATTCTTCAGTCCTACAAGGCGTGGCGCTAATTTGGTCGACGGCTAAACTAACACACCTCGTTTATTAAAGCCAAAACCACATGATTACATATGGAGAAGTTTCATGGAGACCCAGCAGTGCAGCGCACTGCTGAGATTAACCACTAACAGCCTCTCCAGTGTCGCCCACCTCAAAATCCCGCGTGCGGGATTTTCACCCTCCCCCAGCCTTTCCCGCCCTCCCCACCCACCAAAACCCCCTCTATTGCAAACAAGAATGGGCATCCCTGAAGCGATCGCCGCGTTGCCAAGGGAAAGGCCTTCGAGCCCTCGCTAAATGAGTTGATAACAAGCCAATTTCACACTATCTTGTGCGACGGCATCAGCTTTTATCTCAAAGGACACAGGATCCTGACAATGAGTTTAGGAAAAAGAATTGAAGAAACGCGATTGGCGCGTGGTTATCAAAATGCCGCCGCCTTTGCTCGCAAAATAGGCCTGGATAAGCAATACCTGTGGAATCTGGAAAAAGACAAAGTAGGAAAGCCCGATCCCCTCCGTGTAGTCATACTCGCGAAAGCTTTGAATGCCTCGTTGGAATGGCTGATTACCGGAGAGGGCACACCGCATAGGGCTTACACCTTTAATCAGGCCCAGTTAGAGGTTATTGATTTTATGAAAGTGCTT
>DATBQC010000017.1:0-5708 GCA_036561065.1 Methylobacter sp.
GATTCGCCCCAATTATGTATGAACCTTAACTTATAACTTTGTGAGTGTATGAACAAAACTACCGGAATTATCGCTGCTTTATTAATGGGTCTTTCCTTAACTTTAGGCGGGATGTCGGATGCTGATGCCAAGCGCTTCGGCGGCGGCAGCTCTTTTGGCAGCAGACCCTCCTACAGTGCGCCGTATCAACGCTCGGCAACGCCAGCGCCACACCCTGCCAACCAACAACAAGCAGCTGCACCAAACCCGGCGGCCAAACCGGGCTGGGCCAGCCGTCCCGGTTTAATGGGTATGCTGGGCGGTCTGGCATTGGGCGGATTATTGGGCTCGATGTTTGGCGGTGGTTTTCACGGCATTAACTTTATGGACATCCTCGTTTTCGGCGGGATTGCCTTTTTGCTTTATAAGTTGTTTGCCGCTAAAAAATCGGGTTCTGCACAGCGGCCTGTTTATAACCGGACGGCTGATAACAGTTATCAGGATACGGCTTCAAGCTATCAAGAACCCCAAGCAGCTCAAGCCAATCCGGCAGGTTTTGATACTGACATCCTGTTCAAAAAAGATAAAAACGACACAGCCGCATCTGGATCTTACGCTCAACCGACAGCCACGCAGTCGGCCGCCGTTATCCCCAAAGACTTCGACCAACAGGCTTTCCTTAGCGGCGCAAAGATAGCTTTTGCCAATCTGCAAAAAGCCTGGGATGAGCGCGATCTTGCCGAAATCAGGGGTTTAACCACAGATAAAGTCTTTGCCGAAATCCAGGATCAGCTTAAAGCATCCAATACTGAAAACCGCACCGAAATCCTAAAACTTGAAGCAGAACTGCTGGAAGTCAGGGAAGTCGGCTCGGAACTGGAAGCGGTGGTGCTGTTTGATTCGATCATGCGCGAAGATGCGAATGCTCAAGCTGAGCAGGTTAGGGAAGTCTGGCATTTTATCAAGCCGAAAGTCAGCATCCAGCCAAAATGGTATCTAGATGGTATTCAGCAATTGGAAGATTAATTATTGAGCGTAGACCGGTCTATTTTGAAGGGTGTGCCACCAATATTATGTGCTGGTGGTACACCCTAAATGTGCGCTTATGCGGAATTGCAAAAAACCATTAGACACAAAAAAGCCGCGATATACGCGGCCTTTACTGGCTTGATGGAACTGGTTGGAATGGTGTCCCGAAACATCACTCTATATTCTGCACCTGCTCGCGCATTTGCTCGATCAGCACCTTTAGCTCAATGGCTATCTGAGTCATTTCTTTGTCCGCCGATTTAGAGCCCAGGGTGTTAGCTTCGCGGTTCAACTCCTGCATCAAAAAATCCAGCCGTCTCCCGATCGGGTCTTTTTGCTTGAGCACTCGCAACACTTCTGTGATATGGGTTTCCAATCTATCGAGCTCTTCGGTGATGTCCAATTTTTGAGCCAGCAACACCAGTTCCTGTTCCAGGCGGTCAAAATCGGGTTCTGCTACCAACTCGGTAATCCTATCTTTGAGTTTATTGCGTATCAGTAGTAACACTTCCGGCATACGTTTGCCCGCGGCAACAACAAAACCCAACATTTTGGCGCAGCGTTCTTCAATCAACAGTTTAAGTTGTGCGCCTTCTCTTTCCCGCGCTTCCAACAATTGCACCAGGGTTTGGTCGACCAGAGTGGCGATGCCTAAATTGAGTTGCTCTTTGTCTAAATCCGGTTCCTGCTGGATGCCGGGGAATGCCAATACATCTAGCGCCGAAAATGACAATGGGGCTAGCATTTGCTCCTCTATGGCATTAGCTGCCGCAAGCAGCGCACTTACGGCATCGGTATTAATGGTGAAGCTTGATCCGGTTTTAGCCTGTTTTTTGTAGCTCAACGAGCATTCAACCTTGCCTCGGCTGATCTTGGCGGCGATGGCTGTGCGCAGCTCGGCTTCGACAAAGCGTAGGCGATCCGGCAGTCTTAAGCTGATGTCGCAGTAACGGTGGTTGACCGTGCGCAATTCGCAGCTTAGGGTTAAGTCGCCGATTTCAGTTTCGTTGCCCGCAAATGCGGTCATGCTTCTAATCATTTTTCACCTATAATTGACGGGCTTACTTGCACAAACAAACAACACAATGGCTGAATATTACGATCCGCAAACCTATCCCAAAGAATGGAACTACCTGCAAACAGGAACCATTATAGATCAGTATGTGATTGAGCGGGAGTTGGCACACGGCGGCTTTAGTTCGGTTTATCTGGCCAGGCAAATAAAGGATCAGTTTCAGGTTGCCATTAAGGAATACTTGCCCCGAAAATTTGCCCATCGAACCTGGAACAATGCGGTGGTCGCGAACAGCGAAGAAGCCGCGACTTTATTCAAGCGAGGCAGGATATTGTTCTTTGAGGAAGCCAAGGTTTTATCGACGTTAAAACACCCCAACATTGTCGAAGTGATCGGTTTTTTTAAAGCCAATTCCACCGTTTATATGGTGATGACCTATGACTATGGGGTTACGCTGGACAAGCTGTTAAAAAATAAAACCCTGCCTGTTTCCGAAGATTTTTTCTTGACCTTGTTCAACTCGTTATTGGCCGGACTTGGACACATCCATAACCATCAGTTTATTCATCTTGATATTAAGCCATCCAATATTCTGGTGCGACCGGGCAATGAGGCATTATTGCTGGATTTCGGCGCAATTCAGAGTTTTCCAAAGTCACATTTGGGCAAACAAAGCAAGATTTTGACTAAAGGCTACTCGCCGATAGAGCAGCATGAGCTGAGCGCCCAGCTCGGCCCATGGACGGATATTTATGCAGTGGGCGCGAGCATGCGCATTTGCCTGGAGCTTAAAACGCCGGTCCCTGCCCAGGATAGGGCGCGGCAGGACACGCTGATTCCCGCCATCAAAGCGTACAAACGAAAGTTCCCTGAACATCTGTTAAAAGCCATCGACTGGGCGATGGAGTTACAGCCGGAAAATCGTCCGCAGTCAGTTATCGAGTTACAGCAGGCGCTTGTTGGAGGTTGATTATCGGTAACTGATGTTACTAAAATCACAAAAAACATCACGAAGGCACCAAGAACACGAAATTTTATATTTTTCTCCGTGTTTTTCGTGTCCCGGCAACTGCTCCATGCGTTGCTCTACCTCCTGCATCCATGCAGTCGTTCGTGGTAAAAATTTCTTTGTCATTCCATTCCCTTCGTTAGCAAATTGAACCGCCGGGCAGCGTGCTGTTCAGGTATACTGTGCGGTTTTCATTTTAGCGGAACATGTATGAGACCAAGCGGACGTAACCCGGATCAACTAAGAGACATAAAATTTACCTGCGGTTTTACCAAACATGCAGAAGGCTCTGTGCTGGTTGAATTTGGCGATACCCGCGTGCTTTGCACAGCCAGTGTCGACAGGAGTGTACCGCGCTTTCTTAAAGGCAAAGGCGAAGGCTGGATTACCGCCGAATACGGAATGTTGCCGCGTTCGACCCATACTCGGATGGGACGGGAAGCCAGTCACGGCAAACAAGGCGGGCGTACTCTGGAAATTCAGCGTTTGATTGGTCGTTCGCTACGGGCGGCTATTGATTTAAAAGCCTTGGGCGAACACACCATCATGATCGATTGCGATGTGTTGCAGGCGGATGGCGGAACCCGTACTGCGGCTATTACCGGCGGTTTTGTCGCGCTGTCGTTGGCCGTTCAAAGTATGCTCAAACGCAGACAGATCAAGACCAATCCGCTGCACGGGCAGGTGGCCTCGGTTTCCGTGGGTATTTATAACGGCGTACCAGTGCTGGATCTGGATTATGCAGAGGACAGCAATGCGGAAACCGATATGAATGTGGTGATGAACGATGCCGCTGCGTTTATTGAAGTGCAGGGCACGGCTGAGGGCCATGCGTTCAGGAAAGAAGAACTGGACGCCATGCTGGAACTGGCAGGTTTAGGCATCAAGGAATTGCTGGAAAAACAACGGTTCGCGATAGAAAATCATAAATGACCTTTTCAAGCTTAAATAAAATCGTTCTGGCCAGCGGCAATCCCGGCAAGATCAGAGAGATCCAGGCGATACTGGCGGAGCATCCGATCGTTCCGCAATCCGAGTTTAATGTTATCGACGCGGAAGAATCCGGCGCTACGTTTGTAGAAAATGCGATTTTAAAAGCTAGGAATGCGGCGCTGCATTGCAAGCTGCCCGCCATAGCCGATGATTCGGGGCTGGTGGTTGATGTGCTTGATGGAGCTCCGGGCGTGATTTCCGCCCGGTATGCCGGAGTCGGCGCCAATGACCAAGACAATCTGGATAAGCTGTTGCGGGAGCTGGAAGGCGTCCCCGATGAACTGCGCACGGCACGGTTTATCTGTGTGATGGTGTTTATGGAACACGCGAATGATCCTTGCCCGGTGATCGCCCAAGGCGTTTGGGAAGGCTGGATTTTGGATCATGCAGTCGGCGAAAACGGGTTTGGTTATGATCCTGTGTTTTGGGTGCCGGAGCAGGGCTGCACATCGGCGGAATTATCAGCGGCCGTTAAAAACTCGCTGAGTCACAGAGGGAAGGCGCTAGAAGTCTTAACAGCTTTAATCAAAGCCAGGGAAGCCGCCTGATCTGGTGAACACATTACTTTCTATCGCTAAGCAATTCGCCATTGCCGTTACTGAGATAACCCCGCTCGGTAACGGCCTGATCAATGACACTTATCTGGTCATAACGCCATCATCCCCGTTTGTCTTGCAACGCATAAACCGCTCGGTTTTTCCCGCGCCCGAGCAAATTATGGATAACTTAGCAACTCTCAATCGTCATATCGCGCAAAAAGTCGGCGCGCCGATCAAGTTGCAAATTCCGAACGTTTTAAAAACTACCGATAACTCCTCCCTTTATCAGGATCAAAACGGCGATTACTGGCGAGCGTTGATCTTTATTGCCAATACCGAAAGCATCGAGACGATTGGCACTGTCGGCGACGCCGAGCAGGTCGGATTTGCGCTTGGGCATTTTCATCGCTTGATCAGCGACCTTGATCCTCTTCTTCTGCACGACACCTTGCCCGGTTTTCATATTACACCGGACTATTTAAAGCGTTACCATCAGGTAACGCAGCAGTCGGATCAGCTTAAAGATCGTTATTGCGCAGATTTTATCGCTAGATTTCAGTCTATCGCCGATGACCTGGAGAATGCCAAACAGAGAGGTTTTCTGTCGCTACGGGTGATTCACGGCGACCCTAAATTAAACAACTTCCTGTTTGATAAACTCAGTAAAAAAATCGTCAGTATTATCGATCTGGATACCGTCAAGCCGGGCCTGGTTCATTACGATATTGGCGATTGCCTGCGCTCTTGTTGCTCTACCAGTGGCCCGGCCGGGTTTGATCTGGATATTTGCGCCGCGTTGTTAAAAAGCTATTTGTCCGAAGCCGGTGCGTTTTTTACCGAACACGATTATCACTATTTGTACCCCGCCATACGGCTGATCCCTTTTGAACTAGGCATTCGATTTTATACCGATTATCTGGAAGGGAATCGGTATTTTAAAGTGCTCAAACCTGAGCAAAACCTACAACGCGCAGCAGACCAATTTCGGTTATGTGAAAGCATCATGGAGCAAGAGCCGGCGATTAAGCTCCTGATCTTGCAATTACAAAGAAGCTAAACCGGCTAAATCTCCCCGTTAATCGAAGAATCGGCTAGATTATTTGGCAACCCTGGAGCATTGCCAGATGCGTTACGCATGAGGAAC
>DATBQC010000018.1:0-1958 GCA_036561065.1 Methylobacter sp.
ACCCAACAAGCAGGCGGCGGTAACTGGGAAGTCGTAGTCTTTGAAGATTCCTCACCCAATGCCTTTGCCCTGCCCGGCAATAAAATCGGCGTACATACCGGAATGCTCACACTGGTCGACAATCAGGATCAATTGGCGGCGGTCATCGGCCATGAAATCGGCCACGTCCTCGCCAAACACAGCAATGAGCGCGCCTCACAGGAAATGGCGGTTAATTCGGGCATGAGCATTATCCAGGCGGTCAGCGCACCGCAAACTACCTTGGGTCAAACGGCGCTGGGTCTGTTGGGTGTCGGCGCGCAATACGGCATATTGATGCCTTACAGCCGCGTCCATGAAAGCGAAGCCGACATGATCGGCGTGGATTTAATGGCGAAATCCGGCTTTGATCCAAAGCAAAGCATCGCTTTGTGGCAGAAGATGGAACAGGCCTCGCAAGGCCAGCAACCGATAGAATTCATGTCTACCCACCCCTCGCATGAGACACGCATTCAGGACTTGGTAAGGCACATGCCGCATGCCACTGAGCTATTCCAGCAAGCTCAAGCTGCGGGCAAACAACCGCATTGCAACTAACCGATGACCCCCAATTTAAAACACTTACATCCCTACCCGTTCGAGAAACTGGCGCAACTTAAACACGGCATTACGCCGCCTAAAGACAAGTCGCATATCGCCCTGTCTATGGGCGAGCCAACCCATGCCACGCCGCATTTAATTCAGGAAGCGCTGTTAACGCATTTGCACGGCTTGGCTAACTATCCGACCACTAAAGGCATACCGGAACTCCGGCAGGCGATAGCCGGATGGATCAGCCGCCGCTTTCAGATACCGGTTGATGCTGTTAATGCTGAAACCCAGGTTTTGCCAGTCAACGGTACGCGCGAAGCGTTGTTTTCGTTCGCCCAGTGCCTTATCGATTCAACTAAGGTTGCGCCTGTCGTGATCATGCCGAACCCGTTTTACCAGATTTATGAAGGTGCGGCCTTGCTGGCAGGAGCTGAACCCTATTATCTGAACACACTGGAAGACTCCGATTATTTGCCGGATTTTGATGCGGTGCCGGATGAAATTTGGCAACGCTGCCAGTTGATTTATATATGCTCGCCCGGCAACCCAACCGGCTCGGTGCTTGATCAGGCCAGCCACGAGAAGTTGCTCAAGCTGGCAGAAAAATACGATTTTGTGATTGCCTCCGACGAGTGCTACACCGAAATCTATGACGACGAAAGTACCCCACCGCCGGGTTTGCTGCAAACGGCCTATAACATAGGCAACACAGCATTCAAGCGTTGCGTTATTTTCCACAGTTTATCAAAACGCTCCAACGCGCCGGGTTTGCGCTCGGGTTTTGTTGCAGGCGATGCAGAGATATTGAAACACTATTTTCAATATCGCACTTATCACGGCTGCGCGATGCCCTTGCCTACCCAACATGCCAGTATTCAAGCGTGGCAAGATGAGCAGCATGCCGTCGAAAACCGTCGTTTGTACCGTGAAAAATTCGCCGCCTTTATCGACAAACTTGGCGATGTTTGTACCGTCACCAAGCCGCTGGCCAGCTTCTATGTCTGGTTGAAAACACCGATTTCAGATACCGAATTCGCGCAGCAGCTATTCGCCCAGCAAAACATCACCGTACTGCCCGGCAGTTACTTATCCCGCGATTTTAGCGGCGTTAATCCCGGCCTTAACCATGTCAGAATTGCCTTGGTTGCACCTTTGGATGAATGCATAGAAGCCGCACAACGCATCAAAAATTTCCTTAACTTTTTATAAAAAAACTATGTCACAACTAGAACAAATCATTAACGACGCCTTTGAAAACCGTGCCGACATCTCACCTGCCGGCGTATCTGCTGAAGTGCGCTCAGCCGTTGAAGAAGCGATCAATTTATTGGACAGCGGCAAAGCCCGTGTTGCCGAAAAAACCAGCGGCGAGTGGGTCGTCAACCAGT
>DATBQC010000019.1:0-3628 GCA_036561065.1 Methylobacter sp.
GCAAACTTCATCGAAAAACTAAACAAAGTTAATGAATCCGTTAAAATTAGCGCCTGTGCGTTTTATTAGTGTTAGGAAATGATGCGATCAATTAACTTGACTCTCCAGAAAGCTTTTAAGCTTTTATTTATTGTTCAATTGCTTAGCGTAAGCCTTGTTTATGCCGGAGCTAAACAGACGATCAATATTGCTTATTTGACCCAAGAGCAAAAGGTCCCGCCGCCGCTGTCTAATCTGGATGCTTTTATCAAAGATAAGGGCGTTCTGGGAGCAGGGCTGGCGATTGATGACAACAACACGACCGGCCAGTTTACCGGGCAGCAGTTTGTGCTGAAAAAATTCATCGTGCCGTTGGATGGCAATGTTGTCGATACCTTCAATAAGGATATTGGCGATCAATATTCGTATGTCGTTGTCAGCTTGCCTGGTGATGTTTTAAACAAAATAGCCGATTTGCCCGCCGCAAAGCAAAAGCTGTTATTCGATGCGGCGACAGTCGATGATTCGTTGCGTAATGAGCAATGCCGCAATAACGTTTTGCATATTTTGCCGAATAGGGCGATGCGCGCTGATGCGCTGGCGCAATACATGATGAAAAAACGCTGGAATAAGTGGTTTTTAGTCATAGGCGCTACCGAGGAAGATCGCTTATTTGCCGATGCCCTTAAACGGGCGGCTAAACGTTTCGGCATGAAAATAGTCGAGGAAAAAACCTGGGAGCACACTTACGATGCGCGGCGCACGGCGCAATCGGATGTAGCGGTGTTTACCCAGGCCGATGATTATGACGTACTGGTCGTTGCCGATGAGCAAGGCCAATTCGGCGAATATCTGGAATACCGAACCTGGAATGCGAGGCCGGTGATCGGTACTCAGGGACTGGTTGCCACGGCATGGCATCGCACTCATGAACAATGGGGTGCGGTACAGATTCAAAACCGTTTTAAAGAGCAGGCGGGGCGCTGGATGGAAGAGCAGGATTATGCCGCCTATCTGGCGGTCAGAGCCATCGGCGAAGCGGCCACCCGTACCAAATCCAATGACGTAAAATTGCTTAAGGATTATATGTTGAGCGATACGTTTGCGTTGCAGGGCTATAAAGGCAATCCGTTGTCGTTCCGATCATGGGATGGGCAGTTGCGGCAACCGATTTTGTTGGCAGCGCCCAGATCGTTGGTTGCTGTCGCGCCGATCGAAGGCTTTTTGCATCCCAAAACCGAACTCGATACCTTGGGTTATGATCAACCTGAATCGACCTGTAAATGGAGTAAATGATGATGAGAAAAAATGTTTTAGGACTATTTTTGACGGCCATTCTGACCGGAACAGCGCAGGCCGAAACGGTGTTCGTTACGCTTGAAAAGGATAACGCACTGGCGGTTGTCGACCCCATCGCCGGCAAGTTGATAAAAACGGTGGAGATCGGCCAGCGCCCGCGAGGCATCATCATCAGTCCAGATAATAAGTTTTTGTACGTGGCGGTCAGCGATGACGATACCATCAAGATTATCGACGCCGAGACGCTCAAGGAAACCGGAAGATTGCCGTCCGGCGAAGACCCGGAGACATTCGCGTTAAATCCAGCGGGCGACCGGCTTTATGTGTCCAATGAAGATGACAGCCAGGTAACCGTCATCGACATTAAACATAAAAAAGCCGTTAAACAGATTAAAGTCGGCGTGGAGCCTGAGGGTATAGCGACCAGCCCCGATAACAACTGGGTGGCCAGCGCTTCCGAAACAACCAATATGGTGCATTGGATCGATGCCAAGACCCACGCTATCGTTGAAAACACGCTGGTTGATCCGCGTCCTCGTGCGCTGGGGTTTACCGCAGATAGCCAGCAGCTGTGGGTCACTTCGGAAATGGCCGGAACCTTGATGATTCTGGATGTTAAAACCAAGCAGATCATCAAAACCATCAAGTTTGATGTGCAAGGCGTGTCGGCCGATAAAATCCAGCCGGTCGGCGTGGTGATCGATAAAGACAGAAAGCGCGGCTATGTGGCTTTGGGGCCGGCAAACCGTGTTGCGGTGATTAACGCCCAAACCTTTGAAGTGGAAAAATATTTGTTAGTTGGGCAGCGGGTTTGGAATCTGGCGTTTTCATCGGATCAAAAACGGCTTTACACCACTAACGGCGCCAGCAACGATATTTCTCTGATCGATCTTGAGACGCAAACAGTGACCAAATCGGTCGGCGTGGGTACGTACCCTTGGGGAGTTGCAGTAAAGCCATGAATTCGTCTATAGCATTGTCCGTAGAAGATTTGAGTTTCTCCTATGGCGGTAAAAAAGCACTGTCTCAAGTTAATTTTAAGATTAAGCCCGGTGAATGTACGATTTTGTTAGGTCCTAACGGGGCGGGGAAAAGCACTTTGTTTTCCCTGATTACCCGATTGTACGACACCCGAGACGGGCGTATAGAGCTGTGCGGTTTTGATATTAAGCGGCAAACGCTGTTAGCGTTGGCAAAACTGGGGGTAGTTTTTCAACAAACCACCCTGGATATGGATTTGTCGGTGCTGCAAAATTTGCGTTACCACACCTCTTTGCATGGCATGGGCCGGAAGCAGGCGGAGCAAAGGATACAGCAGGAGCTGGAGCGCTTAAATATGTTTGATCGTCGTTTCGAGAAAGTGCGTCAGCTCAATGGCGGGCACAGGCGGCGAGTGGAAATTGCCAGGGCGTTATTGCATAAACCGTCGGTGCTGTTGCTGGATGAACCTACTGTCGGCTTGGATGTACCCAGTCGGTTGTCCATCGTCGAATATGTGCATCAGCTAGCTGTCGAGGAAAATTTGGCGGTGCTCTGGGCCAGTCATTTGATTGACGAGATTTATCCGGGCGATCATTTAATCGTATTGCATAAAGGGCAGGTTAAAGCCAACGGAACGGTTGACGAAGTTCTTAAAACAACCAACACCCCAACGATTAAAGATGCTTTTTATACGTTGACGCAGGGAGAGCAATGATGAAGCTATTACATTACTGGCGCGCCATGTGGGGCATCATCTGGCGCGAATTATGGCGATTTGTGACCCAGCGCGAGCGGTTTATTTCGGCCTTGGTTAGGCCTTTGGTTTGGTTGTTTGTATTTGCGGCCGGATTTAGAGCGGCATTAGGGCTTGCGATCACCCCGCCTTACGAGACCTATATTCTTTACGAAGTGTATATCACCCCCGGCTTGATCGGCATGATCCAGCTGTTTAACGGCATGCAGAGTTCGTTGTCGATGGTTTACGATCGGGAAATGGGCAGTATGCGCATACTGATGGTTTGCCCGTTGCCGCGCTGGTTCTTATTGATCAGCAAGTTGCTGGCCGGAACCGGAGTTTCCATTTTACAGGCGTATGTGTTTTTAGCGATTGCGTGGTTTTATGACATTCAGGCGCCGTGGCAGGGGTATTTATGGATAATGCCTGCACTGTTGTTGTCCGGACTCATGCTGGGCGCTTTGGGCTTGTTACTGTCATCTTTTATAAAGCAGCTGGAAAATTTTGCCGGCGTGATGAACTTTGTGATTTTCCCGATGTTTTTTATGTCAACCGCATTGTATCCTTTGTGGAAGATAAAGGAGTCCAGCGCGCTGCTTTATAATCTGGCGCAATACAATCCGTTTTCCCAGG
>DATBQC010000020.1:0-2319 GCA_036561065.1 Methylobacter sp.
GTTTTCAGATTTGCGATCATGTTGTCTCCGGTCTCTCGAAAGAATTAATATTTAGAAAATTTAAGCTTTTCGCTTCTAGTTTTATTTCAGTGAAACAAATTTGATGCCAAGATCAATCGTGGAAAAATATTGTCAATCACATCCTCTTTGTTGGCTTAATAGTAGTGCAAAAATCATTACAAACAAGGGTCCTAGTAGTTCTACTGTATTGAAGAGTTGAACTTCCATAAATGCTGCTGTGCGGCATGTGAAATCCTAATACTTTTAGAAAAGGCATGACTATGCTTACGCCAGAATTCAACGCTCGATCGAAGCCGAAAAGGGATCGTGATCGGGAACTGAAACAGATCAGCTTGTCTGTGATGAACTTGCAACGCTTTCCAGGGAAAGCACAAGCATGACGAGCTATAAAATATTTTCCAGGATTTCCAAGGTTCTAATAGAAACAGGATTTACGGATGTGAGGACTCGACCAGAACCTGCCGATTAGCACAGCGCCAGAAGGCGACATTTAGAAGGGCGATGAATAGGCCAACAGTGCGCCGACGATTAAGTCGGCGCACTGTTGTTTTTTCCTGTTACTTGCTTAATACGTGTTAAGGGCAGGTCGAGTCAATGACGTAGTAATTGGTGCCCGTGTTACGAAGTTTTGACGTGTAGAACAAGTTGTCGAGGCCCATCGATTGATTCGAGCCGTTGGCCAATGCGGTTCCCATGCTGTCGTGTGCGCGTCCTGCGGTAACGTGCGCATAATTCGTCGCGTTATAGCATGCACCGGATGGTGTCGGCGTAGGCGTTGGAGTTGGGGTCGGCGTCGGCGTTGGTGTTGGTGTTGGTGTAGGTGTAGGTGTAGGTGTAGGAGTCGGTGTTGGCGTAGGCGTCGGGGTCGGCGTGGTACCGGCGCGCAGATTGTTGGTGAAGAAGAAGTCCATGATGTACTGAGGATATTTGATCCTCGTATTATCAACATAGCTCACGTTCTGCCCGCCAGGACCTGCCGGCCATGCATGGCTCATGCCGGAAACCGTGATCTCGGTGGTGCGCAGTTTGCCGTTCGAATCGGTGTAAGGTATGCCGCTGCCGTTGCCGGAAGCGCCGGTTACCGTGAAGGTCGATCCCTTGGTGAAGGTGCCGCCATAGATGATGCGGAAGGCGCCGGTGTCCAGCGGGCCGTACGCCTGCCCGACGGTGAAGTCGGAGCTGCCCCACACCGCATTGGCGATCTGGGTGTTGAATGAACTGGTGTGGGTGCCGGCCCAGCCTTTGCAAATGTTGGCAGCGGTCGACGAGGTCACGCCGGATGGAACCGAGCCGATTTGCGCAGTGGTGGTGCCAGGTGCAGGACCGGCATTGATGCCGACGCCGCCGAAGATATCCGGAGCCAGGCAACCGAGCACCATGGTCATGCCGCCGCCTGAGGACAGGCCGGTCACGTAGACCTGATTCGGATCGATCGAATAGCTGGAGTTGGTGACAAAGCGGTTGATCAGGTCGAGCAGGATGCCGGTATGGCCCGCTGTGCGGGTCGGGTTGGTATTGGCGTAATCCCAGCAATGGTTGCTGTACAGATTGGCGGTCGCATTCGGCGCCAGAATGATCGCGCCCTTCGAGTCGGCGACGCCTTTCATGTTAAAGCCGCCGTCGCTGCCTTCGATCACGTCTCCGGAAGCAGTTTGGGTGCAACCGTGCAAGACGAGCACCAGTGCGCGCAAACCGTTTGAGGCAACCGGTTGTGATGCCGGCCAGTAGAAAAAGCCGGTCAGGCTACCACCATTTACCGTATCGGTCGCCCAAGTCTGTTGGCTGCTCCAGGTGCCTGGACCGGCAGTGACTGCTTGTGCAGAAACGCCTGCGGTCAGCATCGCAACGGCTACAGCGACTTTGGTAAGGGGTGTTTTGAATTTTGTGATCATGATATGTCTCCAGGCTAATAGGTTTTTATGGGGTGGCTTTTCGCTCTTGGGTTTTTTTTGAAACAAATCTGAAATTTTCGGCGAATCCATCCAACGCCCAAGACATCAGGATTACTTCAATTCGGTGTTAAATGACAGCGCGCTATCTGCAGCGCAACTAGGCTGCAATCAGTCTGGCGGGTAATTTGAAATGAATCTGGTCATCGTCCGGTCTCCTGGGTAATGGTGCTTGCGGCTCGGTTCGCTCGCTTATTGGATGACATGATCAATTGTAAAATCGTCTGTCAATTCTCGTTGCTTGGATTTCATACTAAAGCAAATTCAGGGATAAACAAGGGCACTAGTATTTTTACTGTATTGACCCGTGTCAGATTACAAACGCTCATGAAAAAAGCGGATCAGATCG
>DATBQC010000021.1:0-4910 GCA_036561065.1 Methylobacter sp.
CCGGCACGCCGATGGTTGCCGATCTTGGCAAGATGCCCCATGCTCTGGTCGCAGGCACCACCGGCTCCGGTAAATCGGTCGCCATCAATACCATGATTTTGAGCCTGCTTTATAAGGCGACGCCGGAGCAGGTGCGCTTAATCATGATTGACCCGAAGATGCTGGAATTGTCGGTTTATGAAGGCATTCCGCATTTGTTGACTCCCGTAGTAACCGACATGAAGGAAGCCAGCAACGCATTGCGCTGGGCGGTTGCCGAAATGGAAAGACGCTATAAGTTGATGTCCAAGATGGGCGTCAGGAACTTAGCCGGATTCAATCAGTTGATAGAAGATGCGACCGCAAGAGGCGAGACTATCAGGGATCCGATGTTTCAAATGATCAACCCGCTGGAAGAAGGCGAAGAGTATCCGACCTTAAGCACCCTGCCCAGCATCGTTATCGTCATCGACGAATTAGCCGACATGATGATGATCGTCGGTAAAAAAGTTGAGGAACTGATTGCCCGTCTGGCGCAAAAAGCCCGGGCGGCCGGCATCCATTTGATCCTGGCCACCCAGCGTCCATCGGTCGACGTATTGACAGGCCTGATCAAAGCCAACGTACCTACCCGCATTTCATTCCAGGTGTCATCACGCATCGATTCGCGTACCATCCTTGATCAAGGCGGCGCGGAAACCCTGCTCGGCAACGGCGACATGCTGTTTTTACCTTCAGGCACCAGCATCCCCATTCGTGCTCACGGCGCTTTTGTCGACGATCATGAAGTGCATCGCGTGGTTGAGTTTCTAAAACAAACCGCACCGCCCAATTATCTGGAAGCCATCACCCGCGAACCTTCCGATTCCAGCGATGGCTACAGTATGAGCGGCAGTGGCGGCGATTCCGAAAGCGACGCCTTGTATGATGAGGCCGTGCAATTTGTCACAGAGACCCGCAAAGCATCAATATCCAGCGTGCAACGGCGCTTTAAAGTCGGTTATAACCGCGCCGCAACCATGATTGAAGACATGGAAGCGGCCGGAGTGGTCAGTGCTCCGGAAAGCAATGGCTCAAGAGTCGTGCTGGCGCCGCCGCCCGTAAGAGCATAACAATGAACATTGCGTTAACCGGAGCCGTCATAGCACTGCTGGCGACTCTGGGTGGCATTGTTATTGTCAGACGCAATTCTCCCGAGCAACCGATACCAGTCAAAGTCGTGCTGTTCGGGGTTTATTTCTGGGGGTTGGTGTTTTTGCAGTCGGTTGTATTCGGCTTATTATTTTACGGGCTAAAGCATAGATAGAATTAATCATTGCGCTGGGCCATTTTCTGGCAGTTGACCCCAACTGGTCAGAGTTATCTTAGAAAAATCATTTCGTCCACGAAAACCACCAAAAGCACGAAAACATTCAAAGGGATACAAAACCGCGAATAGCCATCCAACGGACAGATGACTGCGCAAAACTAGTTCGTGTCTTTTGTGCTTTTTGTGGACAAATCGCGGTTTTTAGAATTATGCAAAAAGCTCAGCTTCTGCTAATAGCTTGCCTTGTTGATCTTTTGCTGACAAGGCCGGCTCACCCTGGATGGGCCATTGGATGCCGATGGCAGGGTCATTCCATGCGATGCTACGCTCGAATTCCGGCGCCCAGTAATCGGTGGTTTTATAAAGAAACTCCGCAATATCCGAAATAACCACAAAACCATGCGCGAAGCCTTCTGGAACCCAAAGCATGCGTTTGTTTTCAGCCGACAGCTCCTCTGTCACATGTTGCCCAAAGGTCGGTGAGCTGCGGCGAATGTCCACAACCACATCAAACACCACACCCTGCACCACGCGCACCAGCTTGCCTTGAGGCTGCCGAATTTGGTAATGCAGACCACGCAATACGTTTTTCACCGAGCGCGAATGGTTGTCTTGCACGAAGTCCACGTCCCGCCCGGTCAGTTCGGTAAATTGGCGACGGTTATAGCTTTCAAAAAAGAAGCCGCGTTCATCGCCGAACACTTTGGGTTCGATGATAAGCACCTCTGGGATAGTAGTGGGAATAACTTTCATGGCTGCAGCCCTTCTTTCAGCAAGCGTTGCAAATATTGACCGTAGCCGTTTTTAGCCAGCGGCTGCGCCAGTTTTTCCAGTTGCTCGGCATTGATAAAGCCTTTGCGGTAGGCGATTTCTTCCGGGCAAGCCACTTTCAAACCCTGCCTATGTTCGATGGTCTCGATGAAATTGCTGGCTTCGATCAGGCTTTCGTGAGTGCCTGTATCGAGCCAGGCATAACCCCGCCCCATGATTTCCACATTAAGTTGGTTGCGTTCGAGGTAAATACGGTTCAGGTCGGTAATCTCCAGCTCGCCCCGAACAGATGGCTTGAGGTTGGCGGCAATGTCGATAACCTGATTGTCATAAAAGTACAGGCCGGTAACAGCATAATTGCTTTTCGGGCTTGCTGGCTTTTCTTCCAGGCTGGTAGCGCGGCCTTGCGCATCGAAAGCTACCACGCCGTAGCGCTCAGGGTCTTGCACATGGTAGGCGAACACGGTTGCACCTTGATCGCGCGCTGTAGCATTTTCAAGCTGAGTTTGCAGATCATGTCCATAGAAGATATTGTCGCCTAACACCATGGCACTAACCGCGTTACCGATGAAGCCTTTACCGATGATAAAAGCTTGGGCGAGGCCGTCCGGGCTAGGTTGCACGGCATATTGCAGGTTGAGACCCCAGTCGCTACCGTCGCCGAGCAGTTGCTGAAAGCGCGGTGTATCCTGCGGCGTGGAGATGATTAGAATGTCCCGAATGCCCGCCAGCATTAAAGTGCTGAGCGGGTAGTAGATCATCGGCTTGTCGTAAATTGGCAGCAGTTGCTTGGAGACTACTTTGGTCACCGGGTACAGCCGAGTGCCGGAGCCGCCGGCGAGGATGATGCCTTTTCGTTGGGTCATTATTGTTTCTCAAGAATTTCAGTGAGCATACGGATGACACCGCTTTGCCAATGGGGCGGAGTCAATCCGAAGGTGTTTTGCAGTTTTCGGGTGTCCAAACGCGAGTTTTTTGGGCGCGGGGCGGGCAATGGGAATGCATTGGTAGGCACCGGCTGAATGGCCTCCGGCGCAACTTTGATCTCAATACCGGCTAAACGGGCATATTCAATTACGAAGCCGGCGTAGCCATGCCAGGAAGTCTCGCCCCCGGCAACCATGTGATACAGGCCGCTGACCTCAGGACGCTGCAAGGCCGTGCGAATGGCATGGGCGGTTACGTCCGCCAGTAGATCAGCCCCAGTGGGCGCGCCGACCTGGTCGTTGATAACCTTCAGGCTGTCCCGCTCTTGTGCGAGTTTCAACATAGTTTTGGCAAAGTTGCCCCCGCGTGCGGCATAAACCCAGCTGGTGCGAAAGATCAGATGCTGGCAACCCGAGGCGCGTATGGCTTCTTCGCCTTCCAGCTTGGTTTTGCCGTAAATGCTCAAGGGGGCGGCAGCATCGGATTCCAGCCACGGCGCGTCGCCGCTGCCGTCGAACACATAGTCGGTAGAGTAATGAACCAACCATGCCCCGCTACGCTTGGCTTCCTGGGCCAGAACGCCCGGAGCCAACGCGTTGATGGTGCGGGCGAATTCTGCCTCGCTCTCGGCTTTGTCGACTGCGGTATGCGCGGCGGCATTGACGATGATGTCCGGGGCGACGGCGCGAATGGTTTGGGCGATGCCTTCCAGGTTAGTGAAGTCGCCACACAGTTCCCGGCTGTCGGCATCCAGCGCCACCAGCTCGCCCAAGGGCGCAAGGCTGCGTTGCAGCTCCCAGCCGACTTGACCGCCTTTGCCGAACAGCAGGATTTTAAAAGGCGTCATGCGGCGCGTCCTGAATAGTTCTTTTCTACCCATTCCCGATAACTACCGGATTGGACATTGGCTACCCAGTCTTGATTTTCCAGATACCACTGAATGGTTTTGCGTATGCCGGTGTCGAAGGTTTCGGCAGGTCTCCAGCCGAGTTCACGTTCTATTTTGCTTGCGTCAATCGCATAGCGGCGATCATGACCAGGACGATCCGTAACATAAGTAATTAAAGAACGGTAGCTGGAGCCGTGGGCAGCAGAAGGAGGCCTCAGCTCGTCAAGGATATCGCAAACCGTGTAGACGATGTCGATGTTGGGCTTTTCGTTCCAACCGCCGATGTTGTAAACCTCACCGACTTTACCTGCTTCCAACACGCGGCGAATGGCGCTGCAATGGTCTTTGACGTAGAGCCAGTCGCGGATTTGCTGCCCATCGCCGTATATGGGCAGCGCTTTGCCTGCGAGCGCATTGACAATCATCAACGGAATGAGCTTTTCCGGGAAGTGGAACGGACCATAGTTGTTAGAGCAATTGGTGGTCAACATCGGCAAACCATAAGTATGATGGTAGGCGCGCACCAGATGGTCGCTGGCGGCCTTGCTAGCCGAGTAAGGACTATTGGGCTCGTAGCGGTGAGTTTCGGTAAAGGCGGACTCGTCTTTACTGAGCGAGCCGTAGACTTCATCGGTAGAGACATGCAGGAAACGAAAGTTTTGCTTAGCTTCGCCTTGCAGGTTGTTCCAGTAGGCGCGTACCGCTTCCAGCAAGCGGAAGCTGCCGACGATGTTGGTCTGGATAAAGTCTTCCGGGCCGTGAATGGAACGATCCACATGACTTTCGGCGGCGAAATTGATGATGGCTCTGGGTTGATGCCGGGCCAACAGGCTATCCACCAGGGTGGAATCGGCAATGTCGCCCTGTATGAAAATATGCCGTTCATCACCGGACAGCGAGGCGAGGTTCTCGCGATTGCCTGCGTAGGTGAGTGCGTCGAGGTTAACGACCTGTTCGCCGGATTGCGCTAGCCAGTCCAATACAAAATTCGCACCGATAAATCCGGCACCGCCTGTCACTAAAATCATTTAATAT
>DATBQC010000022.1:0-3456 GCA_036561065.1 Methylobacter sp.
CTTAATGCCGAGGGTACCGTGTCGCTGGGCAAACTTAAAGCCAACGGTTTGACGATGCAGGACATCCATCTCAACTTGAACACTAAACACGGCTTAATCTCCACGCAACAGTCAGCCAAACAGTTTTATCAGGGCAGCTATACGGGCGATCTCAGCATGGATGCGCAAGGTGACAAATCGACGCTGGCGGTGAACGAAAAAATCGACCATGTGCAAATCGAGCCTTTGCTGAAAGACTACAACGGTGTAGCCCGAATGAGCGGTATCGTTGACGCATCCGCACAGCTGCAAGGACAGGGGCATAAAACAAACGAATTGAAATCATCGCTGAACGGCCAGTTAAGTTTCTTGTTCAAAGACGGCGTAGTCAAGGGCTTTAATCTGCAAAAAATAATCGATGAAGGCAAGGCGTTGATCAAAGCACCCGCATTACCCAAAGAATATACGAATGACCAGACATTGTTTTCAGAAATGAGCGGCACGGCGACGATCACTAACGGTTTGATCCAGAATAACGACCTTGTCGCCAAATCCTCGAAATTGCGTGTCGACGGCAAAGGCAACCTAAACCTGAATTCCGAGGCGCTGGACTATAAAGTCGACGCCAAGCTGCTTGATAGCGACGCAACCGAGCCGGATCAGGTTAAAGGCGCAGTAGCCATTAACATAGCCGGAACGCTGAGCAAACCGTCTTATACGATCGACATCGCGTCATTATTGACCGATAAAAATAAAGCCAAAATCGACAAGCTGATCAATAAACTCGACAAGAAACTAGGCCCCGGCCTGGGTAATCTGTTAAAAGGTTTTTTGAACTAGCTATGAGCCCATCCGCTTTTCAACAAAACATCCTCGCTTGGTTCGATCAATACGGTCGTAAAGACCTGCCCTGGCAAAAAGACTTAACGCCTTACCGCGTATGGCTTTCCGAGACCATGTTGCAGCAAACTCAGGTTGCGACCGTTATTCCTTACTTCAATGCCTTTACAGCAAAATTCCCCGACATAGAAAGTTTAGCTGACGCGCCTATCGATGAGGTTCTGCATCTTTGGTCGGGTTTGGGCTACTACGCACGCGCCCGCAACCTGCACAAAACCGCACAGCTTATTGCCGAACGGGGCCGCTTTCCCGATACGCTGGACGAACTGATCGCATTGCCCGGAATAGGCCTGTCAACGGCGGGAGCCATATTGAGCATCGCTTTTAACAGAAGCCAGCCGATTCTCGATGGCAATGTCAAAAGAGTGCTGACCCGGTTTAAAGCCGTTTCCGGCTGGCCCGGCAACAGTGCGGTTAACAAGGAATTGTGGGCAATCAGTGCCAAGCTAACCCCCATCGCTCGTGTCGCGGATTACACCCAGGCCATGATGGACTTGGGCGCAACCGTCTGCACCCGCAGCAAACCGGCTTGCGGGGACTGCCCGCTTAATGCCCGTTGTTTGTCCAGACTTGCCGATAATGTATCGGCATTCCCGACTCCGAAACCCGCCAAGACCTTGCCGATCAAACAGCTTACCTTGTTATTGCTGAGCGATGCCGATAACCGGATATTGCTGGAAAAAAGACCCCCGACCGGCATCTGGGGCGGCTTATGGAGCTTGCCGGAATTCGACAGCATTACAGCGGCACAGGACTGGTGCTCGACCCGGAATATTCATATTGTCGATCAACAGACTCTGGCAACCCGACGCCACACCTTTTCCCATTATCATCTGGATTACACGCCGCTGCTGGTTCAAGCCGATAACCCTATAAATTTTGTGATGGAAGCCAATCAGACTGTCTGGTATAAAGTTGAGCAGCTTAATAAGCTTGGCTTAGCCGCTCCGATTAAGCAGCTTTTACAATCACACACGAGTATAAAATGACTAGACTGGTTAAATGCGTAAAATTGGGAATTGAAGCCGAAGGACTGGATGCACCGCCATTTCCAGGCCCCAAAGGCCAGGAAATATTTGAAAAAGTATCCAAACAAGCCTGGAAGGAATGGTTAGCCAAGCAAACCATGCTGATTAATGAAGGAAGATTGGCCAGCTTCGACCCGAAAACCAGGACGTTTTTAGCTGAAGAGAGAAGCAAGTTTCTGTTTGAAGGAAACAACGACATGCCGGAAGGCTATGTCCCGCCAAAAGACTGATGTAGGGGCATCCCTTGTGGATGCCCTAACCCAATGGTCGGGTACAAGACCCGACCCTACTACCGCTTCATCGATTCAAAGAATTCCGCATTCGTCTTAAAATCTTTAAGCTTGCCGATCAAAAATTCTGAAGCCGCGGTTTCATCCATAGGCTGAAGAATCTTGCGCAAGATCCAGGTTTTTTGCAAAGTTTCGGGATCAACCAGATACTCTTCCCGACGGGTACCGGAACGGTTGATATTAATCGCCGGATAAATTCTTTTCTCGGCAATTTTGCGATCCAGGTGCAACTCCATGTTACCGGTACCTTTGAACTCCTCGTAGATCACCTCGTCCATTCTTGAACCGGTATCGACCAGAGCCGTAGCGATAATAGTCAAGCTGCCGCCTTCTTCAATGTTCCGTGCCGCGCCGAAGAAACGTTTGGGTTTTTCCAGTGCATTGGCATCGACACCGCCGGTTAAGATCTTGCCCGACGATGGCACGACAGTGTTATAGGCACGGGCCAAACGGGTAATCGAGTCTAACAAAATGACCACATCGTGTTTATGTTCGACCAATCGACGCGCCTTTTCGATAACCATTTCCGCAACCTGCACGTGCCGGGTTGCCGGTTCATCGAAGGTGCTGGAAATCACTTCACCGCGTACGCAACGCTCCATTTCCGTGACTTCCTCGGGACGTTCATCGATCAATAAAACAATCAGGTAACACTCGGGATTTTGTTCTGCTATAGCCTGCGCCAGACTTTGCAGGATCATGGTTTTACCGGCTTTAGGCGGCGATACGATCAGGCCCCGCTGGCCTTTGCCGATCGGAGCGATCAAGTCGATCATGCGTCCGGTTAAATCTTCGCTGGTGCCGTTACCCTGTTCAAGGACGAATCTTTGCTTAGCAAATAGCGGCGTCAGGTTGGAGAAGGTAATTTTGTTTTTGGTGTTTTCGGGGGGTTCAAAATTGATCTGATCAACCTTGAGCATCGCAAAATAACGTTCGTTGTCTTTAGGCGGTCTGATTTTGCCGCTGATGGTGTCGCCGGTCTTTAAGGAAAATCGTCTGATCTGACTGGGCGAAACATAAATATCGTCTGGACCCGCTAAATAGGAGCAACCCGGCGTCCGTAAAAAACCAAAACCATCCTGTAAAATTTCCAGAACGCCGTCGCCCGATATATCGTCACCGGCTTTTGCCTGTTTTTTCAGGATGGCGAAAATCAAGTCCTGCTTTCGAGATCTGGCTACATTTTCAAGCCCAAGGGACTCGGCGATTTCAATAACTTCACTTATTTGTTTTAGTTTTAACTCAGTTAGATTCATATA
>DATBQC010000023.1:0-2905 GCA_036561065.1 Methylobacter sp.
CCAAACTGTGGCCCAGCGTCATAACAATGGTGTCCGGCGGCTGTAGTTTTTATTTGTTGATATTGGCAATTAAAACTTTGCCGCTGGGAACCGCGTATGCCGTTTGGACAGGCATGGGCGCAGTCGGCGTAGCCGTGTTAGGGATCATTCTTTTTAAAGAATCGGCCGACTGGTATCGCTTACTGTCAATTACGCTGGTCGTTAGTGGAATTATCGGTCTTAAATTAACTGACGGCGCTTAACGTGCTGCACCTTATTTTTCAGTCACCTATTGAAACTGCTATTTTGGAACGCGTTGATTCTGGGGATATTGTAGTATTTCTTGAAAACGCAGTATTACGGACATTACAAAATAGCGTCATCAGCGTTACGCTAACCCGGCAACTAAGTAGCAACCGCCTTTGCGTGTTGTCGGACGACATCGCCGTACGCGGAATCATCCCCGATGAACTGATCAAGGGGATCGAGGTGATAAATTATGCCGACCTGGTTGAATTAACGGTGAATAACCCGGTTATCCAATCATGGTCTTAATTGATCAGGATTTGCACCTGGAAACGACCGACCAAGGCTTTTTGATTAACCCCTCGGACTGGGATGAAAACGTCGCCGAGCGGCTGGCAGCGTTAAATCATATCGAGCTGAGCGCCGAACACTGGGAAATTATTCTATTTATCCGGCGTTATTATCAGCAGTTTAAACATTTGCCCAATGCGCGGGTTTTTACTAAAGCGATTGCCAAGGAATTAGGTGAGACCAAGGGCAACAGTCGTTATTTGCATAAACTGTTTCCCGACGGCCCGTTAAAATACGCCTGCAAGCTGGCCGGCTTGCCTAAGCCGCCTACCTGTTTGTAGAGATATGTCTCTCATATATAGAAAGTCCGTATATCCAATCAAATGCAGGCTGATTAATTCACCACGAAGACACGAAGAAAAACAAGGCAAAAAACTTCGTGTTCTTCGTGTCTTCGTGGTGATAGGTTTTAAGTCGATGCTTATGGAAATGTTGTGACGCTACCCTTGCTTAAACTGATGAATCAAGCGCCGATCTTTTTTATTCGGTTTATGATCCCTGCCGCTAAAGTCGAATAACTCCCGCTGCTCACGGTTTTGAATGATTTGCTGTTCACGCTTGGCAAGGCTTTCAGCGCTTTCCCGATAAAGCAAAATCGCCTCTTTAGCCGAGCGCCGCTGGCCGTTAATACCGATAATCGTGACCTCCCAGCGATAATTGTCTTTGCTGATGGTGAGTATGGCTCCGATTTTGACTTCTTTCCCAGGTTTGACGCGCTGGTCGTTAACATGGACTTTCCCTCCGGAAATAGCCTCAGCGGCCAATTTTCGGGTTTTAAAAAAACGCGCCGTCCAGAGCCATTTATCCAGACGGATAGCCTCCAATTCGGCCATCTAAACTACTTCATTGCCGCTTTCAGTCCAGGCCTTAAATCCCCCCGCCATACTGACGGCATTATTGAAGCCTATTTTGTTCAAGGCCTCTGTTGCCAATGCAGAACGGCCACCGGATTGGCAATATACGATGATGTGAGCATCTTGTTTATCCTGAAAATCAGGATGCGAGCCGATCTTGAACTCCAATACGCCGCGAGGGATGTTGAATGCGCCGGGCAAATGGCCTGCGGCATATTCCGCAGGTTCTCTGACGTCCAGGATCAAGCTTGTTTCCAAGGAGCCTTTTGCGTCATCAATATCAATTTCAACAATATGTTGTTTAGCTTGAGCAACAAGATCCATTGCGGTAAGTATCATAATCATCTCTGGAAAAATAAAAAATAATGTTAATAACAACTAGCGGCTGTACTGAGTACCACCCGATTCGCCATTTCAATAAAACGACTAAATTTCTCTGAAATCCCGGTAAATGTCAACAGAGCCTAAATCAATTTTTACAGGGATTGCTTGTTTACCGCAGGATGGCTATAAAAACTCCATTGTCTACGAGCCATGAAATAATTCCCTATTCCAAGGTGGCAGAAATGGAGTTTTGCAGATGAATAAGCGAGCCTCCTGCGCGATAGCTAAAGCCGACTTGCAGCAAAGCACCAGGGGATGCGTGAATAGGCTCGGCAAGCGGCAACACCAAATAAGGATTGTGCCAGTCGATAACCGAGCTATCCGTTGCCGAAATGGACAGAATATTTTTAGTGATAAAACGCAAGGCGTTGACATGGCCGGCCTGCTCCAAGGCAAAAATGCCTTTCCAGCTGAATTCCTCAGATACCGTTTGCGTGTAATCAACGACGCTATACACCTGAGGCGGAGCGAATTCCAACGTATCTGTCTGAACGGCTCCCGGCACTTGAAATTGCATTATCGGCGCAATGAACCCCATGAATTGATGATTCTGCTGCAAAGGCTGAACGGCCATTAGTACGGCCTCTGGTATAAAGCGCGGTAAAGGGCCGCCGAAGCGTTGCCGATAGCGTTCTTTAAAACTTTTAATAACGTTAACTTGTTTTTCGCACAACATGGCGGGATGGAGCATTTCGCAAATGACTACGTCCACTGGTTCGGGCGGTAAATACTCGAAGGCATCGGCATGCACCAGTTCAATTTTCTCGCCACCTTGATTAAGCTTTAGCAGGCGTCGGGCTTCCCTGACCAAATCGGGGTTGAATTCCACACACCATACTTTACTTGCCTTGGCGGCGGCAAACCAGGACATAACGCCGGTACCGCCACCTAAATCGAGTACCTTGGCGCCGGGAAATACGGTAGCGTCTATGGCGGCTTTAAATGTGCTCATCCGGTATTCGTCCATCAGCATGTGATGATGGTATTGCAATGGGATGAACTGTCCCAGGTAACAGTCTTCTTCGGCTTGTATCTCTTTATTCATACAGCCATCGGCAACTGCTCCATGCGTTGCTCTACCTCCTGCATCC
>DATBQC010000024.1:0-2925 GCA_036561065.1 Methylobacter sp.
TGGACTCGGTTCCATTGAGGAGATAGGTATGGAAAAGTTCCGACTGGCTCTAACACGGAATTCGCCTATGCTCCAGGAGCTTATAGGCCTATGTCAAGATAAAATAGTTCAGGGTTTCCGAATGCTTGATGATGAGGAACTCGCTAATCTTGCCGAAGATGCAGTTGGTAAGAAAATGGACGATGATGACGATTACGAGGACAGTGGTCCTCCTAAAGTCATAGAAGGAGAACTCGAGGGAGATGAAGGACTCGGCAATGTAGCTGTTGAGCCGTTGGATGTTGGAGGGGTCTGATGGACACCCCTGCGTCTAAGAAAATCCAGCCTATCCATATTCGGATTAAACAGTTCCAATCAATAGAAGATATTGAATTCGAAGTACATGGCTTCACTTGCATAACCGGCCCTACTAATATCGGGAAGAGTGCTCTGGTACGGGCTATGTTTGGTGCTTTAACAAATTCACCAGTAACTGGTGATGTGCGTAAAGGCGCACGTTATTGCACTGTAGAGATGAAATCAGATGGTTGGTCCATAAAATGGGAAAAGGGAGAAGGTATTAGTAAATACTGGCTGAATGGGGCTGACAAACCGTTAAGCAACGTCGGACAAGGCCAGATCGAGCAAGTGATGGCGATGGGCTTCCAGCCAATCAAATTAGGCCGTGATGATCGGACTTACCCATGGGCGGCCAATGACCAACATAAAACCATATTTTTACTTGATGAATCTGGACCTTCGGTTACCGACTTTCTCTCCGAAGTTTCGAGCTTAAAACTGCTCCAAGATTCCATCGTGATGAATGTGCGACAGCGCCGAAAAGATCTCGATGAGGTCAAAGTCAGAGAAAAAGATGCCGCCCGCCTTCTATCTGAAGAAGCTCGATATGGATCACTCGATAACGTTCTTGGATTAAAACAAGAATTAGAGGAACAGCTCGACTCTATAGAAAAATATTGGCAATCGATAGCACAACTCAATGAATTGCGATCTGATATCATATCTATTCAAGTAAGTTTAGACATGCTAATGGAAGTATCTAAATATCGACGCCCTCGAGCACCAAAACCCGAGTCTATTCAGCAAATATCGATACTAAAACAATTGAATGTTGATATGAGGACTGCTGCTTTAGCTATCAGGAAGTATAGAACTAGTAAAGATGTAAAACTACCATCTCCATCTCAGTATAGCGACATCGCTGATAAAATCAAGAAACTCAATCAAATGATTCCTATAAGGGCTCGCTTGGAAGAGGCGAGGAAATCAATTCTTAAATTGAAGACTGACATTCAAATACCAGAAGCGCCAGATTTGCCTAAGAATCTGGCAAGGGCTATCGAACTGTCGGAACAATTATCATTGTCAAAGATAAATATCAAGGAACTCGAATCCGAATTATTTGCTTCACAGACGGCATTGGAAGAAGTCACTCGTGAGAGAGACTCCATACCAGTTTGTCCGTCTTGTCACCGTCCCCTAAATGTTTCTGCTTCTCCTAAGAATTCCAACCACCGGCACGCTTAAGCCGCAGCAGGTTGGTCCGGTCCTGGAGGAATGCTTGGAGGCATTTTTTGCTTTCCAGCAATGACGGGGATCATCTGCCATATTGAATGAACTGCCATGGCGGCGGGACCACCTGCCGCTAATATGATAGCTTGCCAAAAAGGTATTCCCATTCCAACATTAGACGCGATAAAGGCAATAAGTCCGACTCCGACCGTAATAACTTTCAGCCAAGCCTTACCTTTATCAGTTTGGAAATAATCCTTCCAAGAAGAAAGAGCAGACAAGAGCAATTTTAGAACAACAGATATCGTGCCTGCGATAGCAATCAATTTGCTTATTTGATTTGCAGTCTGTTGTTGATTTTGCTGGACTGCAACGGCAACATCTTTGTTCTTTTGATTCTTAAGAACAGATATTTTCTGATTGAGATCCTGGATTTGAGCGCAGAGCTCCGGAGGCCCATCACACTTCTTATCATCGGCCATGGCATACGCTGGGATGACAAGAAGAAATGCGAAGACGAGCAACGCTTTAATTCTAGGGCTCATATTGTTCTCCTATTTGACCACAGAAGTTTCGAATGAAGCACACATTCGCCGAAGATCATCAAGGTGTTGGGCGTCTACTAGTACGATTTGCTCGGAGAAAACACGCAGAGGTGCATTATCTCCTGCCATCGTTACAGCAATTCGCCCATTATTAATAGCTTTGAGCTCAAGTTCAGATAGAACCTGGCAGAACATTTCAAGGCTTGACGCGCACACTGGTATATTGATGGCCGTTGTGACTGGGTCTCCACCAAGCCCTATAATTTTCATCGCGATATCATAAGCCTGATCACGTTCTTCTTTGGCATGATCGTGCCAATGATCAACTAAAGAATCCCTCCAAGGTCCTTTTACACGATCAGCAAAGCTTCTATATGCGGCTTCTATGGTATACTTCGCTGTCAGCCATTGGAGGAGATGACCTATAATTTGCTGCTCTGGCGCAGCAAATTTACCTTCCATACTTTCATCAGTCGCAGTTCTAGAAATTCTAGCTGTGGCCACGCGCCTGGCTAATTTCTGTAATTCCACGGCTTTGTCCCTCGATAAAGGGCTGATGGTATAGTATTTTATAATGCGGCGCATTGAGCTGGGGCTCGCCGTTGAAAACCAGTTAATTCTTCTGACTATGGAAGATGTCCAGGATGGGGTCCCCTTGATGCTTGCTGATTTTCGCGATTCACTGGCTTTATTCCATACGGGGGTTAGTAGATATGTAGGCTTGGATAATATTGGGATTATTCGATTCGGGTCTAATCCCGCGATGATATCCGGGGTATGGACTATCGTCCCTGATGACTTGATAAATGATTCTCAGAAAGACATGGAAGTATCTTCGAAAAACCTCGTATTACGACCTATAGAATGA
>DATBQC010000025.1:0-2062 GCA_036561065.1 Methylobacter sp.
TTAAGGTCGGGGTTACAAACCCCGATCCGCACAGTTTAAATCTTGTTGATTGGCGGCGAAGTACGATCCCCAACATTCGATCCGCTGATTTGTTGGGCTTCGTACCTCAGCACCAACCTACGCAATATCCGATATACGAGCTTGGCAAATTTGTTGCCAGGACCGATGCTGTTGCAGGATCGTCAACGCCGATTCCAGCAGCGCGAGACCTGTTTCAGTCCTGTGCCAAGTCGATGCGCCGGACGGATGCGGTAGCGGAATCGCTTCTGTGCGATGGCCGTGAAAGGTGACCGGGTGAAGCTTACCGATCACATCGTTGAGTTTTTTGACCTGCATCAATTGGCTGATCGCCAGTTTGCCGACCGGAAGGATCAGGTCTGGCTTAAGCAAATCGACTTCTGCTTGCAGCCAGCCCGCGCAGTTAACGATTTCGGCCGGGCTCGGCACACGATCACCGCCCTTTGGGTTTTTACCCGGAAAGCAGCGGCACACGGCAGCCATGTAAACGCGCTGCCGAAAAGTCTGTTCATCCAGTCCGATGCGCTCGAACCATTTGAACATCGTCTTACCGGCCGTCCAGGCAAACGGTTTACCGAACCCGCCTTCTTTGTCGCCGGGCGCCTGACCGATCAGTAAAATCTTCGATAGTACCGGGCTCCCGCTCACCACCGGCCCGATCATCTCAGGGCATGTTTTGCAATTCGACAATGCAGCGCGGTGGGCGCGCATCAATTGTTCGCGTATAGGCATCTTAAAAATCAATCTCGATGCCGACCGGGCAATGATCCGACCCGTGAATCTCCGGAAGGATAAAGGCCTGCTTAACTTTGCCGGTCAGCGCTTTACTGGTCAACACATAATCGATCCGCCAACCGACATTTCTTGCCCTGGCGCCGCCGCGGAAACTCCACCAGCTGTAGGCGACGGTGTCCGGATGAAAATGCCGGAAAGTATCGACCAGTCCTGCATCGAGAAAACGGCTGAAGCCGTCGATTTCAACCTGGGTATAACCGGCCGATTTATTGTAATTCGGCTTCGGGCGGGCAATATCGATTTCCTGGTGTGCGACATTAAAATCGCCGCAAGCGATCAGCGGCTTCTTCTTTTGCAGTTGCTGACAATAGGCCAGAAATTCATGATCCCAAGTTTGGCGGTAATCCAGCCTAGCCAATGCTTCGCCCGAATTCGGCACATAAACGTTGAGCAAGTAGAAATTTTCGAATTCGGCGACGATCACGCGGCCTTCGCGGTCATGCTCGACAATGCCGATGTCGCTGATAACTTGCAGCGGCTCCTTCCGGGATAAGATCGTAACGCCGGAATAGCCCTTGCGTTCGGCGCAGTTGGAATAAATCCGGTAGTCGTCGATGCCTTCCAACGCCTTATCGATCTGATCGGCCTGGGCCTTGGTTTCCTGCAACAGAATGCAGTCGGCATCAAGTAGCGCCAGCGTTTCGGCAAAGCCTTTGCTTTGCACAGCGCGAACGCCGTTGACATTCCAGGAGATTATTTTCATGCGATGGTTCCGTCTGATAGGTTAGAAATGGACTGGGACGCTATTTTAACCCTCAGCTATATTTCTGCATAACCGCATCATAACTTACCGTTTCTAATTCCTAATTTACTACGCTTGACATCTTGTTGCGACGCTAGATGAAGTTGATCTGATTAAACTAAATCCGATGAACGGGCTAGCGAAAAAATGGTTACAAATTTATCATCTTCAAGACAGAAGTGGTTTGGATGCTGTTTGAGCAATCATCACCTAAGATTTCCTTCAATTTTTCTTAAACAACATTTGTTATATTTTTTCGGCTACCGCAAATACAGGGTTCGTTTCTTCCAGGTATTTTTGTATTCTCTAAAGGAAGGGATATCGGTTCATTTGCAATTAAATTTTCCAGGTCTTTATTTTCTTCCCATTCCCATTCAGATTCGATATAACAAGCGCCTTCAAATGTTGAGGCTTTCAATGCGCCATTGTATATAAATCCTAACACTATGCTTTTATTGATCTTTCTTTGGTATTTTTCAGTTGTTGCACGAAGAAATAGCCTATCCA
>DATBQC010000026.1:0-3876 GCA_036561065.1 Methylobacter sp.
CCTGTTGATATTCTTATTTTCATTATTACGTTGTTAATATTCATAGAGTACCTGCGCCTAATTGTTTAGGTAGGTTTATACAGCCGCCGACAATGCTAAAGTGGGATTTACCCGTTTTTTAGCGTGCTGAATAAGTCCCTGTACGTCGAGAATTAACGCAACATCACCACTCCCCAGTACGGTTGCACCACCAATACCATTAAGATTCTCAAACAGTTTACCGAGAGGTTTGATCACAGTTTGATTTTCGCCGTGCAATTCGTCCACGACAAAACCAGCTTTTAACTCGCCAAAACGCACGACAACCAAACTTTCCCGCTGAGCATAAGTGTGTTTTTTATTCTTGTGGAAGAAATCGCCCAATCGTAAATAGGGTAAAACTTGGCCGCGCAAATTGACATAATGTTGAACGTCATCGATTTGCCATTCATCGCTGCTCATTTCAACACATTCTTCAACCATGCTGAGCGGGATAATGTAACGTTCATTTTGCGCTTCCACCATAAAGCCATCAATAATCGCCAATGTTAACGGCAAGTGTATCGTTACAGTGGTACCCTGCCCCAACTCGCTATCAATATAAACGCTGCCACGTAACGCCTCGATATTACGCCTGACCACGTCCATACCGACTCCCCGGCCGGACAGGTTGCTGGCCTCTTCTTTTGTGCTTAGACCGGGCTCAAAAATAAGATTGTAAATCTCGCTCTTGCTGAGTACTTGGTCCGGTTTAACCAGTCCTTTAGCTATCGCTTTAGCGACGATTTTTTCAGAATCCAGCCCCTTGCCGTCATCACTGATCTGAATCACGATGCGCCCTGAGTCATGATAGGCATTAAGCTGTATGGTGCCTTTTTCAGGCTTGCCTGCCCGTATTCGCTCTGCGGGCGTTTCGATGCCATGATCGAGCGAATTGCGCACCAGATGAGTCAGAGGATCATTGATTTTTTCCACTACGGTTTTATCCAATTCGGATTCTCCGCCGGTGATTTGCAATTGAATTTGCTTGCCCAATTCCTTGCTGACATCATGCACCACTCTTTGGAAGCGCGTGAAAGTCTCGCCGATTTGCACCATGCGCAATTGCAAAGCGGTGTCGCGTATATCTTCGACCAGATGACTCATGGTCGAGGCGACATCATCGACATCGGATAAGCCGTGCTTATCCACCATTAATCGCATTGCAGCACCTGAAATCACCAGTTCACCGACCAAATTAATCAGATATCCCAGTTTGGCCGCATCAACCCGGATGTAATTTGATTCCTTGTTGATTTTTTGTTTGACTGCTTCTTGTTTTTTAAGCGCCTGTTCGATGATAGGTTGCTGCAGAATGTTTTTTTCCAGCAACATTTCACCGAGAGGCTTTGTCTCTTCTTGATCGTCGTCACGTTGTTCATCGAGCGTATGCGCGACTTCTTTTTCAGTTAAGGCACCGATCTCAATCAGCATTTCGCCTAAGCGTTTAACCTGATCTTCCGGCAAATCCGCCAGCAACTGTAGGTAGTGTTCCTGTCTGGAATTTGGCGGCAAAATACAAATATCACAATCGTCTTCGACAAACTCAAATACGTCTTCGATGGTTTTCTTGTCCGCACTGCTGTTAAAGGCTATTTTAAAATTAAGGTAACAGTCCTCGGGATCCATATCCTCAATGCGGGGCAGCGTCGGCATGGTAATAATCACTTCAATGATTTTACCCAAGGTTTGCAGATAACGAATAAACGACAGCGGATCCATACCGTTACGCAGGGCATCCGGCTTGAAAGCCAGGCTGATGACCCAGTTATCGCTGCTATCCGAGGTGTTGAGATCGACTTCAACATGATCGAATTTTTCTTCTTGAGCGCTGGGCATTCCTCCGTTCACAACCGGTTGGCCGGTTAATCGAACAATCAGCGCCTGACTTTGCTGTTGCAGCTCTTCAGACAGAGGTTCATTTTCATTTAAAAGAACGTGCTGAATGATCTGTGCCGTGTGATCTTTACAGGCCAACAACACAGCAATAAGTTCCGCGTCAATTGCGCGCTCGCCGTTTCTAACCTGATCCAATACTGTTTCGGCTTCATGGGTGAAGGCAACCACATCGTCAAAACCGAACAACCCGGAAGAGCCTTTGATGGTGTGCATGGCGCGGAAAATACTGTTAATGCAATCCGCGTCATCAGGCGTTCCATCCAGACCTAACAAAGCCTCTTCCATGGCCGTCAGCAATTCGTCAACTTCCTGGGAAAAGGTTTCCAGAGCGGGGCTTATATTACTCATGTTGTCGCTCATGATTTTTTCCAATTAGCAGGGAAAACAATGGGATCGCCAAAATAGGTACCGAGTTTGAGCAGCTCAAAAACCTCAATCACCGCTTCGCTATGCCTAAGCAAACGCAGGGTAAATGCGCGTTTCTGAGCTTCCATCTTCAGTAATAACAGTAACTGCAAGCCCGCGCTGTCTATTTCAGCAACCGCCGACAAATCAAGCTGCAATTCCTGGGTACCAGGGACGCAATACCCCAACAGGGTTTCCTTGAGTGACTGTGCGTTATAGATAGTCATGTCATCCATAATAGGCACACACAGTACCCCGTCGTTTTTCTTGGCTTTTGCGGTCATGACTGCTCCCGGATAAGGATTAAGGTTAAGGCAATACTAATTTGGCGATGGCCGCGAGCAAGATAGGCGGCTGAAATGGCTTGGTTACCCAAGCTTTAGCGCCTGCCTCTTTGGCTGCCCTTTTTTTGTCCTCTTCCATTTCGGTGGTCAGCATAATGATGGGGGTGAATTTGTATTGGTCGAGCTGCTTAACCTGCTGAACAAAGGTAATACCGTCCATAACCGGCATATTAATATCGCTGACGATCAAATGGATCTTACCCCCCGTCATCTTGCTTAACGCATCTTTGCCATCGCATGCTTCGATCACCTCATAACCTGCACCTTTAAGTGCAATGCCGACAACCTGTCGCATTGAAGCGGAGTCATCCACGATCAAAATTGTTTTTGCCATAAGTTAAAGCCCGATGTTGAATTAAAAAAGTTTGGATTAAAAAAAAGTTAAGTCGTCTGAGCTGTCCACCCCACGGTTAGCTGGCGAGCTGACCGACTTATAGTTTTCTTCTATATGTTCTACAGCTTCATCGACTTTAAGCATATTGCCGTCACGATCACTGCCTTGCTGTTGTATTTTTTCTATGGTTTTCTGCAGATTCAACAAGTTGTTTTCAACTTGCGTTAATATCTGGCTGACACGATCCTGAAATTGCAAAGCCACCAGCACATTATTGATCTCGCCGCGAATTTGCTCGGCGTTGCTTCTAAGCGCGTCAACATCATCGCGATAATGGGTTAAAGCTTGGTTCAAAAGGGATAACGTCTGGTTGATATTGGCTTCGGCCTGTGACAGAGTTGAGTCATCAACGACATTGTGCTCTGTCTGGTGAATCCGTCTGAGCGAGTCCAGAACCGGTTGCAGCAAATCGCGACTGGCATCGATTACACTGTCCAGAGGGTAGCTTTGCTCCCCCCCCAACCCATTATTGGTACTATCAACGATCTGCTGGAGCTCGTTGACCATGCCGGCAAAACGTCCGGTGAGTGAGGTAATTTCCTGCTCGGTATGCTCCCGCGAAACCATGACGTGCTGGGAAAGTATCGGGCTTATAGTCAGCAGCAGCCGCTCCAACTCGGCCGTATAGGTCGAAACCGCGTCTATTTTGCTGCTTTCGTCCTGTAGCCAACGGGAATTGGTTTGCGCCAATTCATTAATATGACGATGCCACAAAAACAAACCGCTTCCAATCCCGCAAAACGCCAGTAACACACTGAACAACACATGATATGAAGTGGCGCCGTCTTGCCAGCTAACGATCAAGCCGCCCAAGAT
>DATBQC010000027.1:0-5285 GCA_036561065.1 Methylobacter sp.
TAATAAGGCAGGTTGGAGCAATGCACTTTCTTGATCAGCGCAACCGAACCCACCGCCCAGGTTATCATTTGATCGATATCTTCCAACAGATAATCACGTTCGGCTTTGCTTAATGATTTATTCATGCCGCCCGCAATCGCCCCGGTGCCGTGAACACGTTTGCCGGACACCATGCGAATAACTTCTTGGCCGTATTTGCGCAGTTTTACGCCCTGTACGCCGATGTCCGGATACTCAGCCAATACCGCAATCACTGAACGTTTGCTGATGTCGCTTTCAAAGCCGAACAGTAAATCGGGGCTGGATAAATGGAAAAAATGCAGGGCATGGGATTGCAACACTTGTCCGAAATGCAGCAAGCGTCTTAATTTGTCCGCCGAAACAGGCAGGTTTTCAGGGTCGATGCCGACCAGTTGGTCTATGGCTTTGGCGGCAGCCAAATGATGACTGACCGGACAGATACCGCATAAACGCTGCACCAAAACCGGCAGCTCCCAATAAGGTCGGCCTTGGATAAACCGTTCGAAGCCTCGGAACTCCACGATATGCAGTCGGGCTTGCTGGACTTTATTGTTTTCATCCAGCAATAACGTGACTTTGCCATGCCCTTCAACGCGCGAGACCGGATCGACAACAACGCGTTTTAAACTGTCCCGGTTTTCAGCTGTTTCTAAATGTTCGTACATGATGATTCTCGTATTTGTTATCAGATGCTGGCTTTATGGGAACACTGCCCAGTAGGCCGGAATAAGGCCATCCAAGCGCGTAGCGCGAGGTGGCGTTTCCGGCGATCCGAACGGTGTTTGCCGGAAACGCCAGTTCTCGCTATCGCTCGAACCAGCTTATTCCGGCCTACTATCAAAATCATTCAATCGTAATGAACCAACTCATAAGGCAACGAAGGTTCGCGCCCTTCGATCAAATCGGTCAGGAATTTCCAAAATACGTCCGCTGACGGCGGACAGCCGGGAAGGTAATAGTCGATTTTGACGATTTCATGAATCGGATGCACTTGGTTCAACAGCAAGGGTAATTCTATGTCGCTGGGAATCTTTGGGTTTTCCACGCCGATTCCGTCTATATATGCCTCATTCAGGCATTCTTCGAGCGGAATATGATTGCGCATCGCAGGTAATCCACCGTTAATCGCGCAGGCTCCGACAGCAACCAGGATTTTGCAGTTGCTGCGAAACTCCCGCAATACATGTACGTTTTCGGAATTGCATACACCGCCTTCAATTAGGCCTATATCGCAGTTGGTACAGTGTTCTATGTCGGTAATCGGCGAGCGGTCGAACTCGACAACCTCAGCAAGTTGGAGCATCCGTTCGTCTATATCTAAAAATGACATATGGCAGCCAAAGCAACCTGCCAGCGACGTTGTTGCTACTCTAATTTTATTCGCCATGTTTAGGATGCTCCGTAGCTAAACTTACTTGATCGATTTGCTTGTGATCGTAAATACGCTCGCCAATCGGCACCTGATAACCAGTGCGTTTTATCAATATCGCACCGGTTGGACAAATGTGCGCCGCGTGATCCGTCGCTGCCATGTTGGTATCTTTCAATAAGCCGCTTTCAGCATTGACGATCAAATGTTTGTGGATGCCGCGACCGCTGATCGCAAACACGTCTTTACCGTCTTTTTCGTGGCTGGCGCGTACGCACAGTGTGCAAAAAATACAGCGGTTATGGTCAATCATCACTTCGGCATGAGAGGCGTCCACTTCACGATTCGGGTAAAACAGCGGAAAATGGTTATCGAGCATATTCAAATGGTAGGCTACGGCTTGCAACTGGCAATTGCCGGTTTTTTCGCAGCCTGGACACAAATGATTACCCTCTACAAACAGCATCTGGGTGATTCTCTTCCGATCATTGATCAGCTCTTCGGTTTCACTCAGTACATCCTGACCATCCATTGCGGGAAAGGTACAGGCGGAACAGTTGCGTCCGTTTACTTTTACCGTACACAGTTTACAACTGCCATGCGGAGTAAACTCCGGTTGATGACATAAGTGCGGGATGTAAACACCTGCCGCCATCGCGGCATCCATAATGGTCTGCCCGTCTTCGAAAGGGATAACTTTACCGTCGATAGTAATTGTTTTACTCATGTTCATTCTCCGACTGCCAGGGATGGTGGAAGTGTCGCAACCGGTCGGGAACCGGATGCGACCATCTGAGTCTGAGCCAAATGCGCGCCAGCATCATCCCGATTCGCCATACGCCGCGCTGTTTCCAGCGCACCATCCAAATCGAATCCCGGTTCGTAACTGATTTCTTTTAACCGGCTTTGGTACAAATCGGGATAGCGTTCCAGCGTTGTTAATATCGGGTTCGCAGCAGTTTGGCCCAAGCCGCAATGGCTATAGTTTTTGACTAGCTGACACAGTTCTTCAAGCGCAACCACATCGCCCGCTGAGCCGTGACCTTCGACAATCTTGTCGATCTGCTTTTGCAACAACGAGGTTCCGACCCGGCATGGCGTGCAAAATCCGCAGCTTTCATGCGCGAAAAAATGCGCGAAATTATGAACCATGTCGAGAATGTTACGACTGGAATTGAAAATAATGAATGACCCGCCGGTGGCCAAATCTTCAAAAGCCAGTTTGCGATCGAACTCCTGATTGGAAATAAAGGTTCCAGACGGCCCGCCTACCTGAACGCCCTGCACGTCGGTTGCACCGCAATCATTTAAGATGGTCTGAATTGTTTCGCCAAAGGGATATTCATAAATACCGGGATACGTACAATCGCCGCTAATGCTGAGTATCTTGGTACCTTTCGATTTTTCGGTGCCGATATTGGCAAACCAGTCGCCGCCATTGACCGCAATACCGGCAGCAGCCAAGAATGTTTCCACATTATTGACCACGGTAGGCTTGCCTAAGTAACCTTGGGTGACGGGATATGGCGGACGGTTGCGCGGAATGCCGGCTTTGCCCTCCAGAGATTCGATCAGTGCGGATTCTTCGCCGCAAATATAAGCGCCGGCGCCCAAACAAATTTCAATATCGAAATCCAGGCCTTCACCTAGAATATTGCTACCCAGCAAACCGTTTTGACGGCGCTGCTCCAAAATGCTTTGCAGTTTGTCGTACAAATGCAGATATTCGCCGCGCAAATACAAAAAGCCCTGTTTTGCGCCGATAATCGCCGCGCATACGGTCATGCCCTCGAAAACCTGATCCGCGTAAGAATTCAGCAGCACCCTGTCCTTAAACGTGCCGGGTTCGCCTTCGTCGGCATTGCACACCACGTAACGCACAGACTGTTGTTCTTCGGAGCAAAACTGCCACTTGATCGCCGTTTTAAATCCGGCCCCGCCCCGACCTCGCAAACCTGAGTAGTCAATTTCTTTCAACGTTTCTTTGATACCCCGTTTAAGGGCCGATTTAATCGCCGCGCCTTGCTCAATCTGCCGATCCAGTAATAAACCGGATTTGTAGATATTATCATCGACCTGAAATAACTCGCTCGGCCATTCGCCCAGCGGTTTTTGTTGATTAACCAGTTCTGCGATCTTGTCACACACAGAACGATCCAAGCGGGTCAATGCGTAACCGTTAACCAAGCCGGCAGGCCCCTGGTCGCACATGCCGGTACATGAGGTATTATCCAGACTGACTACACCATCTTCCCTGACCCCGCCGACCGCAACACCCAATTTATTTGCCAGATAATCAATCAGGCTTTTCTTGCCCAGCATATGATCGGTTATCGAATCGCTGATCAACAGCTCATATTGGCCTCTGGGAGTCAGATGAAAGAAACTGTAAAATTCAATGACGCCGATGACTTGCGTCCGGGAAATGCTTAGCAACTCAGAAAGCTGCTCTATTGCCGCTTCCGGGATATAATGATAGTGGGATTGGATTTGTCTTAGAATTTGCAACAAATGCGTTGCCTGATAATGATTGTTTTCTGCGATACCCCGAATAAGTTGTCTCACTTTATCTCCCTGGCTTTATCTTTCTGGATGTTTGTGGATATGATACTGACGGATTATTACATTAAAGCGAATTATTCCCTTACAGAATTCAACTATATCCCACTCTGCCAGATAAACCAATAACCCGATGAGCCTTTTCGACGCGAATTGACAGACAATTACTTATGGCAAAAAAACCAACTCCCTTTAAAGCGGCTTTGTCGTTCAAAAACCGCGCTATCGCGCACTTTTACAGCCAGATTGATCAGCAAAAACGGGTTCTACAGCGGATCCATGACGTGTTGCCGGCTGCGTTAGCCGAACATGCCCTGCACTGTGTTGTTAACGACAAGAAACTGCTGGTTTATACCGATACAGCCGCCTGGGCTTCCCAACTGCGCTTTTACAACAGCGCGATTCTCGCTGCTATCGCCCCGGTAACCCGGGAGTCGGTTTCGGTTATGCAGATTAAAGTGAGGGTAGAGACATTGTCTGCAACATCTCTACCCGGACGGATGCCGATCATCCCTTCGGCAGAAAAAATAGCGCTCATCCATGAACAAAGCCTCACCGTTTCGGATGAGCAATTGAAACTGTCGCTGCAAAAACTGAGTGCAACGCTGGCAAAGCTGTCGGCCTTATGCAGCCGACCTGGGTGATTCCGCAGAACGCATAAAGGAAATTGGGGCATTTTCTTCATCGTCAAAGGTGACCATTTCCCAGGCGTCCTTATCATTTAATAAAGCGCGCAGTAATTTATTGTTTAATCCATGTCCTGACTTATAGCCGGTAAACTCACCTATCAGGCTATGCCCTAAAAGATATAAATCGCCTATCGCATCAAGAATTTTATGCTTAACAAATTCGTCCGCGTATCGCAGCCCGTCTTCGTTGATGACTTTATCATCATCGACCACAATCGCATTTTCAAGACTCCCGCCCAGCGCCAGATTATTTTGCCTCAGCATCTCAATATCTTTCATGAAACCGAAGGTTCTGGCCCGACTCACTTCCTTGACAAAAGTAGTCGATGAAAAATCCATCGTAGCGGTTTTTACATGCTCTTCAAAAGCCGGATGTTCAAAATCGATGGTAAAAGTAACTTTGAATCCTTCAAATGGCTCAAAAGCCGCCCATTTGTCGCCATCTTCAACCCTTATGCTGTGCTTTATACGGATATACTGCTTCGGACTATCCTGCTCTTCAACTCCTGCGGACTGTAGCAGGAATACAAAAGGTCCGGCGCTGCCATCCATAATCGGAACCTCGGCGGCGCTGACATCGATAATTGCGTTGTCTATGCCTAATCCTGCAAAAGCCGAAAGCAAATGCTCAATGGTTGATATTTTTA
>DATBQC010000028.1:0-2136 GCA_036561065.1 Methylobacter sp.
AATATCACCACCGATATTATCGTCGGTTTCCCCGGCGAAACCGAGCAGGAATGGCAGGAGAGTTTCGACTTCATCAAGCAAACCGGTTTCGGTCATATCCATATCTTCACCTATTCCAGTCGTGAGGGCACCAAGGCCGCAAGCCTGCCAGATCAATTAAGCAACGACATCAAAAAGCAGCGCAGCAGGCAGCTGCACGAGTTGGCCGAGCAAATGAAACAGAAGTTTTTTGAAGGTAATGTGGGCCATGAGTTTCCGGTATTATGGGAAGGGTATAACGAAGCGTTGTCCGACGATAAACAACGGGTGTTCGGTTACACGCCGAATTATCTTAAGGTCGGCTGTGTGATCGGCAACGATGTGTCAGTGGAAAACAAGACGCTTAACTGCGTGGTGACAGCGGTTGAAGAGGGCTGCGTTGTCGGGGAGCTTGTGGAATAATTGATAAGAAATTTCACCACGAAGACACGAACGACTGCACGGACGCAGGAGGTAGAGCAACGCAGGAGCAGTTGCCGAGAACACGAAGTTTTATATTTTTTCTTTGTGACCTTCGTGTCTTCGTGGTGAATACTGATTAGGTATAACGTGACTATCCTAAAAACAGCAAAACGCGCCTTAAAATTTTTCCGCATCGGGCTGGCGGCCAAAAAACTCCAACGTACTCAGGACGAGACAGAACGCCTGCTCGCCAAAAAGGCGCTTGCGGGGTTGTTTGCCGATGCTCGCGGCATTACCATGAAAGTCGGTCAGTTGTTTGCAGGTACTGATGGCGCAACGCCGTTTCAGGAACTGGTTGAAGGCATAGAGCCGTTGCCGTTAAAAGTCATGATCCCGCTGCTTGAAAAGGAGCTCGGGCAAAAAGTCAAAAGCGTTTTTCGCTCCATCGAGCCAGCTATAGCGGCGGCGTCCCTTGGGCAAGTGCATCTTGCCGAACTCAAAAACGGCGATAAGGTCGCAGTGAAAATCCGCTATCCCGATATAGCTGATGCAGTTGATGCCGAATTGCGCCTGGTCGGCTTGATGCCCGGCCTGGGGCCGGTCAACCGCTGGGGTTTTGACCTTGATGCGTATAAAAGAAGCCTGCGCGATAGCATGCATCGCGAACTTGATTACCGCTCGGAAGCCCTGCGGCAGGACTATTTTGGCCGCACCGTACAAGTTCCGGGTCTGAAAGTTCCGAAAGTATATAGTGATTTATGCAGCGAACGAGTGCTGGTGCAGAGCAGGGCAGAGGGCGTGTTGATTGACAAGGTCAGTAGCTGGTCGGAACAGGAGCGTCTGGCTATCGGTCAAACGCTGGTGATGACGCTGTTTAAAAGTCTGTTTGTCTCGGGCGAAGTGCATGGCGATCCGCATCCCGGCAATGCCTTTTATGGGCATGACGAGTACGGCCAGCCGCAAGTCACATTGCTCGATTACGGTTGCACTATTTCGATTGCCGAACCGCGCAGAATGGCGCTGCTTAAGTTGATTATCGGCTGTCGTGAACGTAGCCCGGTTAAACCGCTGGATTGCTTTGCGGCGTTGGGTTTTGATAGCAAAAAACTTAGCCCTATCAGCGGTTCGTTGCCTGCCTTATGCCAGATTTTGTTCCGGCCTTTTCTAGCAAACCATGCGTTTAATCCTGAGCAATGGCAGCTAGGCCAGTCGTTTAACGACCTGCTCGGCGAATACCGCTGGTGGTTTCGCTCAGCTGGGCCTTCAGACCTGTTTTTGCTGATGCGCGCCTTTCAGGGACTGATCCAGCAGTTGCAACAGTTGGAAGTCAATCTACCCTGGTGGGCGTTGCTGCAACAAGCGGTTGGCAGGGAGCTGATCCGGCAGGCCATGGCGTATGAATTGCCCGCAATCGAGTCAGAGTCGACAGCGAAGGCGTTGCGTTTCGACCAGCAGGCAACTGTGCTTTGCGTACGCGTCAGCGAAGATAGCGAACAGCGTGTTGCGGTTAAAATGCCCGCGGAAGCGGTGCTGGATTTGGAGCATCTTATCCCGGAAGATGTGTTGGCGAGGATCGTAGCTTCGGGAAAAATCGATCTCAAGCAGCTGGCTGGTTCACTCCGCGCCAACGGTATTGTTCCCCAGCAATTGTTTGTTTTTGAAGACGGCAAAAAAACCTATAAGGTATGGCTGGAG
>DATBQC010000029.1:0-2113 GCA_036561065.1 Methylobacter sp.
CGCCGGTAGTGTCTCAGTTTGAAATTTGGCTGAGTTGACACGCTTAACTGTTCATTATATGTTCTATTAAATGGTGGTCAGGGGGAGAAGCCATCATGTTCGTGTTTCCTAAATGCCGGCACTGTGGCAGGAAATGGCATCCGCAAGAAGGTGCTGTCGCGTCACGCAATTATTGTGAGGCCTGTCATAGAGACAGGCGTGAGTTCGCTAAGAGAAAGTTCTCGTTGCGTCCTCTTTCGGTGACCGATTTCAATGGGCGATATCTTTTGCCGAGAGCGCTAAGGTCCAAGGTCAACAATGTGTAGAGAAAAAATCTTCTAGGCCCCGTTCGGCATCGATCTTGCTCACGATGCCATTGGACGTTCCTAGCGTCCTACGCCTCCCGGCGCCGGTTGGCTCGCTAACTGCGTGCCACTCATGTGTGCGAGGCGAATGCTCAGTCCACACGACAGTTAAATTTCGGTCGCCGCTCGACCTGAGCCATGTCACTTGGTCCTTCGTCACATCGCATTCCCATCCAGACCCTGTTGGGAGCTGCCCAAGACCATTTACAAACGCTGTCGCATTACGAAATCGGGAAGTTTGGGTATCATGCAAAGTCTTGCGAATGAACCTACGCCAGTCGTCTGAAATGTGCGGCAGCCATTTCAGTCTTTTTGCATAGCCTCCTTTCGGGATGAGAGTGTGTGGAGGCGGAAACTTTTCATACCATACACTCCCGTGGAGTAATCGATAGATAGTCATGCCGAGAGCCCAGAGATCCGTAGTTTGGCTCGTTGGTGCCCCCGCATGAACCTCTGGAGCAAGGTGATCGAGATAGCCGGCAGCAGAGCCATATCCGAGAATCAAGTTGTCGGTAACCAAGCCAAAATCACCTAGCTTGGCGACTCCACGGCTATCAATCAAAATGTTGCTCGGTTTAATATCGCGATGCAACATACCTCGGTTATGTAGAACACTCAATCCTGAAACAATTTCTGTTGAATAATTGCGGACTTTCTCCTACCTCATCGGCCCGCATTCAAAATTTCTTTGCAACGATCCTCCAGAACAAAATTCCATCACTAAATGTATGGCGTCATCCGTAGGAGCTTGCAATAGGTGATGCACACTAACAACATTTGGGTGTCGCGCCTGACTTAATCGTTGACCCTCCGCTAATAGGCCTGACTTTCTGTCATTCCATTGCGTAAGTGTTTCGCCTGCGCTTTGCGTGAGAATCTTTACCGCAACATCCCCATGAATATCATCGTTGCCTAGATAAACATCTCCAAAATGACCACTGCCCAACGGCTTCCCAATTTTGAGGTTAGATTCCAGCTTAGGCATCATTTTTTCTCGCTGCCAACAGTAACATTGCCGCCTCTCTACCAAGAGATCTAATTGACCCCGATATCTCTGCTTCCCAAAAAGCATCGTCTGACAAATACTCGTCAACCTTCCTGGCGCCGAATGTCTTACTTATATTGCCTTTTGCAAGGCAAATAGTATCAGTTATCGATGCAGAAGCAGCCATAACTACGCCGCGAAGCTCAGCAGCTTCCAAGTGCGCCTTCTTGGTCCCCCCCAGACTCACCGCGCTTGCCTTTATTATGACCTGCGCGATCTTATTTTCGCGCACGTAATCAGATACATTTTGGTGCATGACCGCGTATGCAGCGGGACGCGCCCCTTTTTGCAACCGGAATCCGATGTCTGATTGGAGTATCAAGGGACCGCTCTTCGGAATTTCTGCGTCGACCATTATGATTTTATCGCTGGAAACGACTATGCCTACCCACCTTTTCGGCATAATTTAGACCTCTTCTAAACTTGGATTCGCCTTTCGGGAGATTCGCTGTATGCCTAACGCTAGGTAGGAACAAAGTCACTACGCCGACCGGATCTGAAGGCGAAAGGCCCCCGAAGTCATCAGCGACGCCGTAAAAGTTCTAACTTCAAACCGCCTCACTACCTTCGCCGCCCACATTGACAAGCCGCCGCCTCCGGGCTATTGCATCACCGCTTCGGCGCGGCGGTTTCGTCGCGTTTTTTGTTTTTGCGCGCTCTTTGGGCGGCGGGGACAGCCGGAGCCAAACCGTTCGCACGAAACGGTGAACTTCCAAGAAGTCCG
>DATBQC010000030.1:0-1721 GCA_036561065.1 Methylobacter sp.
GCGGGAAAAACGAAAATGCGCCGGCCGCATCGTGTCCCGCTGGCGCCGCAAGCCATCGCGATTCTGCGCGACCTTCGAGCCATAACCGGACAGGGAAAGTTCCTTTTTCCATCGGTCCGCACGCCTACCCGCTGCATGAGCGAAAACACCATCAACGCGGCCTTACGCCGGCTCGGCTTCCAAAAGGAAGAAATGAGCGGGCATGGCTTCCGCTCGTCCGCATCTTCGATGCTGAACGAATCGGGCCTGTGGAACGCCGACGCCATCGAACGCCAGCTGGCGCATGTCGACAACGACAGCGTGCGCCGCGCCTACGCCCGCGCTGATTTTTGGGAAGAGCGGGTTCGCATGATGGCGTGGTGGGCGGAGCGTTGCGAGGAAATGCGGCGCGGCGGGGTTGTCATTCCCTTGCGGGCGTGAGCCGCGCGATTGCCGCGAAGGCGCTGTCCCGACCGATTGGCGGGACAAACTCCAAACGTCCCACGAATCAGGAGGATTTCGCACCTAACTTTTGCAAAATATAACCCATTGATCTTATTAACCTCGACCGGCATAGCAAAAGTCTTGATTTATGCCAAGCAGCGAATTCTGCCGCCTGGTAAAAAGCGGGCAATTGCAGTTTATCATGCAGAAGCAACTCGCTTCTCAAGCCTTGCGCTCCCAAGACGGGAAATAACCCGCCTGCCTGCTTTAATACCAGGCATTTCTATCACGCGATGAACCAACGTTGACACAACTAGCGTTCCAATGAGAACCGTAACGAAGAATATTACGGTTCTGAGATGTGGATTGAGCGTGGAAAACGTTTGGTTACGAAAAAGCGCACTACCAACGATGGCAATGAAGAAACCATGAAACAGATAAACTGAGTACGATATGTCAGACCCAAATTGCATGATACGATTATCTAACAAACCAATGCACTTTTTCTGCAATACATAGAATATATCATGCGATCTCCTTTCAACCGTTATTAATGCGATAGAGCTTGCCGCTAGCGTCACCCATACTGCACCTTTTCCATAAAATTGAATTTGCGTGAGCGTTAAAGCGAGAGCGACAAGACGTAGAACAAGCCTCTCAGAATATGATGAAACAATTGTTGCATAACATAGGAGCATTCCAGCACAGAATACCGGCAGCTTGAAGAGCAAAAATGACGGTTCTGGGAAAATCGAACGCAACTGTGCTGTTGCAAACATGCAAATCGGAACCAAGATCGCGAAAATTTTAAGTGCCCCAAAACGAGCGATCAAGAAAGAAAGAGCAGGAAATACTAAGTAGAATTGCATCTCGAGACTTAAACTCCAATCTGGCAGTTGCGTAGAAAAAGCCCACGCAGGAAGCAATCCAAATACGAATGTGACATGCATCCAAATATTTTCTGCTGTATACGTAATGTTTTTTCCGTTATAAATTGAATCATTTAGCCCTGGAATGCGGTCAGCGAGAAGCTGGTAACCATGTAGAAAATATTCGGCTAATAGCACGGCAACGATGAGGGAAATATAATAAGCTGGGGAAATCCTGAATATACGCCTAATATAGAATCTTACCCACGAGCTCAGTCTTGATATTGGCTCTTTCGCAGACCTCTCATGTGCATTTAAGGCCATAAGGAATCCCGACAGAATCATGAAGAGATCCACTGCGAGCTTTGCCGCGATGCCAGGGGAGGGAAAGATTGGCAATCCAAGGCCAGGCCATCCAGACCAGATCAT
>DATBQC010000031.1:0-1521 GCA_036561065.1 Methylobacter sp.
TCCACGTTCATTCCGAGTTTCAGTTGCGGCAATGCAATTTCAACAATTGTCGAGGAACGGTGGGCCTTGTTCTGCGTATTAAGCAGGACGCCTTTTCGCCATCGCTCTGTAGCCACAGCAAGTAGTTTCGATTTAGCGAGTGCGTCTTTGAGTTCATCAACGGTTGCTCCCTTAAGCACATTTATGAAAACATCTACGACATCAGGATCATAACAGCTGTTTTTCCGAATCATTAGTTGGCTGACTGCGGCGTCGGCGAACAGTTCTGTACCTGTCATTGAGCCGTCAAGAAACGCGATATAATCACTGACCACGCTGAGTATACGGGATCCTAATGGGATGTTATGTTCAATCAAACCGTCGGGGAAGCCTCGACCGTCATAGTGTTCGTATTGATGCCGAATTATAGATACAGCACCTTCAAACTGGGTCAATCCATGTAATAAAACTTCACCGTCTATCGCATGTCCTAAATAGCGGTATTTTTCGACAGTAGACATTGAATAAAAAGGTTTTATCAGTAATTTATACGGCAAATTTATCTTGCCGAGCTGGAACAGCAATCCGGCATAAACAATATCTCCCTTCTCTTCTGCGCTCATGTCCAAGCCGCCCGCAATCAGTAAGGCGTTTTCGGCGATAAATTTCGACTGTCCGCTTTTAATTCCGGGATGCGTTTCAATAATATGTGAGAGTTTCCGGACGAAATCAATATCCAGTTTTTTTAGGCGCCCATCTGCGTGGTCAAGATGCTGTGTAGCATTCTTGAATTGTTCGATGTGACGTTTGACGTTTTCTTCCATTTGTTGGGTTTATTTAAGGAGTGATTTAACTGTATTCCCATGCGGGAGTGTGAGAACGTTACATTACCATGTACACAAATGTGCCTGGAGCGGATTTGCATTTGCCCGAAAGGTGTTCGGGGAGATAGCCATGCATGACCTATTTTCCCGTGCGAATTTTAATGATGGGACTTACACCAGTATTTTCTCTTAATGCAATAATATTATTAATTATTTTTTGATCCACAATACAGTTTCTAATATAAGGCGTACTCTCAAAATAGACGCTAACTACTTGCATTCCGGGTTTTAGTTGTATCCAGGTGATTTCAAGAATCGGGCAAGCTGCAGCAACATTTGACGATTTGCCCAGTAGTTTGCTGTTCTTCCATGATTTTCTAACCGTCGGGGGCTCCGCAACCACTTCTTCTTCAACGGTTGTCTCTTTGAGCACTTTAATGAAAGCGTCGATAACCATGGGATCATAATAGATTTCTTTCCGGCTCATTAATTGGCTGATTGCGGCGCTGACGGACATGACTTCCCCGGTCATTGAACCCTCAAAATACTCGATATAGTTTCTGATCACGTTGAGGATACGGGATCCCAGAGGAATTTTTTGTTTAGCCAGGCCGTCGGGAAAGCCTGAGCCGTCATAGCGTTCGTATTGATGCCGGATTAAAACAGAAGCTCCTTTTAACTGGGTCAATCCCTGCAGTAACGCTTCGCCTTCCACAGC
>DATBQC010000032.1:0-2227 GCA_036561065.1 Methylobacter sp.
AACATTCCTGATAAACACATTGGGGCTTGAAAATAGCGACGAAAGCGGCAACGCTTAATTTCGATGTGTTCCATTATGGAACAGATGAATGTAGGATTCTTGCGATGAACGAAAATAAAAAACAATCCCCTCTCGACAAGCTGACATCCATGTCAATGGATAACTTGGATAAACATCGTGCATCAGAGCCGATATTCTCATTGATCGGCAACGATGGCGAAAGTCAGCCAGTGGCAATGGAATTAATAGACCCAAATCCATGGCAACCAAGACGAGAATTCCAGCAAGATAAAATTGAGCAATTAGCCGAATCAATTGATGTTCATGGATTGATCGAGCCTATTGTCGTAAGAAAACACGAAAACCGATTCCAAATCATTGTTGGCGAAAGACGGTGGCGGGCACACAATCTACTAAAAAAGCCCCACATCAACGCTATAGTCAAATGTGTTGACGATATGCAAATGGCTCTGATTGCAGTAGCCGAAAATGTAGATAGGGAGGATCTAAGTGATTACGAGGTAGCATTAGCTATCCACAGCATTAAAGATCGGTTTGAAAGTAGAGCAGAATTGGCTCGTTACCTAAAAAAAACGCGCGTTGAACTGTATAGGTATCTGGCGTTCATGGAGTTACCAGTATGGTTAAGAGAATCGCTAGATAACAAGCCATCCCTTCTCAATAGAACGGCCGCAGAAGATCTAAAGCGAATGTTCGCAAACGGATGTGGAGCATCTGAAAAATATCGTGAAGCAACAATGAAGGCGATTGAACTTATAGAGACAGGAGAACTGACTCAAATTCGCATGGCCTCCGAGATTGAACGAATTGCGAGCAAGGAACCCGGTGCCATAAATCAAACAGCTCCTGGTCTAGGGGGGAAGCAGGTTGCAAGCAATGAAAATTCACATTCACAGCAATCGGAACCGATGCTTTTCCTAAACAAAAAAGGAAAAGCTGTGGGCAAGCTGAAAAGCAACGGCAAGAAAATCACGCTAACACTGTCTTGTAGCGCGTTAAATGATGAACAAGAAAAGGCGCTGCACGAATTTGTGAATGATTTAGTTAGCAAAGGGATTGAAAATCAATAAACGAAGTTCTGAAAAACAGCCCAATCACTTTAGATTGGGCTGTTGCCGATGGATTCGTCGCATTCGAAATTTGTAGCCCAAAAGCTCTAGTCGCTTCGATGAAGACTATCAAAGATTTCTTGGGCCGCCTGTCGAGCGAGAGAGTCTTGATTCTCACTCAAAGGGGTAATATTTATCCCACCACGACCGGCGACATGAAGCGGTCCACCGACATCATCGTCGTAGATAGAACCATCTTCGTTTATTGCATAGTAATCATCCCTTGTCAGATCAGTTCCGAGTAACTGCGCTAAATATAGCCATGTCCAGCAACTCTGAAGGTCATGGTTTTCAAACTCTTCAATTAGTCGAAGAATTGAATGAATATCGCCAGCTTTAGCCGCAATTGATAACCAGTGATGGACATCTTCTTTTCGTCCCAATTTCTCGGCTACTTCAGCAGCTCTTAGCGGATTATGATCAGCTATACCTTTCGCTGCTTTAAAAAATGAGGGATCGTTGAACTTGTCAGCCAGATCAAGGAGAGCCTGCTCATTACCTAGTCGACCAGCCTCGCGAAGATGGAATTCAAATTTAGCGTCGTTGGTGAGCATTTTTGCATAGCTGTCTGACCACTCCTTTTCTACACCAGTTAACACGCGACCACTTTTTTCCTGGTTGTACCAATAATCAATGCCGGCTTCGCGGTCATCGACATCAATTGGCATGTGGATTAGGGCGAGTGCATAGTGAGCATATGAATTATCTTTTGCAGCCGCGGCTTCGAGCCCAGACAATAAGTCAGGTGAGAAATGATCCTGTTGAATATCATCGTAGCGGAGATGAGGCCAATCATCATCAATTATATCGGCTAGATTTTCTTCATCTTCGATCTCATCATCTTCCCAATCTGGATAACCATGATGGTAAGACAATTGGCGTCGCAGTTTTACTACCAAAGCAGAAATCGTTGTGAAGGTAATTCGCCGTTCTGCAATAAAAGGTGGAAATCCAGAAAATACGATATCAGCTATTGTTGGCTGGTATCCCAGTTCCAGGCAACGTTGACGTAAAGACAGATTGTACTGTGAGCCATGCTTTGACTCTTGTCGTCCCTGGAATACAACGGATTCAGTGCAAAGTGCTGCGAATGAGTT
>DATBQC010000033.1:0-2342 GCA_036561065.1 Methylobacter sp.
CTTCCGTTAAGTAAACGCCGGTATCGGTAACTTCCCCCAGTGATTTGTTATCGGCAGTACGCAACTGAAACGGTGTAGTGGCATGTCCCAGATAGATAGCGCCTATGTTTTTATCCCCCAATGCAACAAGCTGTTGACTGCCGTCCTCGTGTCTTTGCCAAATTCTTAAGCTGTTATAGATCGGGTCGGCTTGATCAATAAAACCATTGTTGTCGCTGTCATACTTGGCCAGTTCTGAAAATCCGTTGCCGGAATTTGGCCCGAACAACTCTGAACCGTTGTTAATAACACCGTCCTTATTTTTATCCAATGCCAGAAAACCGCTGCCCGGTTTTAGCGTGGCGATTTGTTCGGGCGTACCGTTAGCATCGATATCGAATGCAAAGCGTGTCTGAGACAGTTCCGCTACATTGCCATCAAAATTGATCACCAAAGGATCGACTTTCTTCTCGGGATCGCCAGCTTTAATGGAAAGGTTTGTTTCCATACTAAATTCGCGACTCATATTCAATTGAACGGAAAAATCGATACTTTTTCCGTCTTGTGTCTTGATTGAACCTGTCGCAGAAAAGCTGGTGCTTTCAGATTCCTGATAAGCGGTATGATGTTCGTAAACAAGGCCGAATCCCGCTGACGGCGGTTGATTTGCAGACGGAGGAGGCGTCATTGTTATCTCGATATTTGCGCTTTCATTGCCGGTACCGGCAGTCAATTCGCTCGGCGAAAACAGTTTAAAATCCCGCCCGGTTATTGATTTAACCAAGTGTTTTACAATGAGCAATTGAACGCTTTGATTAGCATCAAGCGCGTTGCTAACATCCAATGATTGTGTATCGGTTTTAAGCGTTTTAGCGAAATCGCTTAGGCTAACTGTGTCTCCCTGTTGCCCTTTATTATCTGTCCTGCTCTGGACTGGGGTTTTCCAGACTCGTAGCGACTCGGACTCTTGAGAGCTCTTTAAGAATTGATGTTGGCTGTTTAACTGGATGGCGGAATTTTTTATGATCATTAGCGTTGCCCCCTTAAGATAAAATCTTTTATATCTTATTATCGGCCAACCTCTAAATTAGTTTAGGCAAGATAAAAAATGGCTGTTAACAGCAGCCTCAGGACTGGATTGCTTGGTGTACAATAGAATTTTTATATTTAGATTAGGATCAACAATGGATGCTTACCCCGAGAAAACCTGTTCGATAGACAGACTGGTCACTCATGCGAAACTGGTAGAAGCGACAAAAGCCGGAACGAAAACGCAGCAGCGTCGTGACGGCATATATGGCTTGCCCGGCGAAACCTTCGATCTGGACGGGATAACTTTTGTTGTTACCGATTTAAAACGCCAGCGTTTAGGCGATATGACCGATGCCGATGCCAAAGCTGAGGGCTATCCCAGTCTTGATATGTACAGGGATATTATCTTGAAAATGCATGCAGGGATGACCTGGAATGAAGACGCCCTGGTATGGGTGCATACTTTTGCAACGAAAACGGCTTAGTTAACCGAATAGTGCCCTCGTCTTTTCCTGACGAGGGTTTGTTATTATAGATCTTGCTTACACTCGGTTAAAGAAACGCTGACAGCCCTTGCCTTCAAGCCATCGGACATCAACGTGGCAGTTCTTTGAAACGGCAACTCAATATATCGATACGAAAACATGGCGAACGCAAAAACAACGGCGATGTAAACGAACGTTAACCAGCCATCGTAATTCCCTGTCACCAATTCCTGCCACAAATACACTGTGTAGGAAATCCTCCCTAAATAGCACAGCCCCCTGTTTTTAAAAACAATAGCAATCGATTTAATCCGTGTAGGCGTACCCAGCACCATCAGTAGAATCAGTACAGGATAACAAACCACCTTAACTTGCTTTTCGATTCCAATCGGCAAATGGCCTATGCCAATAAACAGCAGCGCGATAACGATTAACCAGACTGCGATATGCATCTGGCGAATACGGTTGATGATATTTTCAGGCAACAGCGCTGAGCAGCAACCGGTGAGCAGAAAAATAAAGTACATCAAATATTCACCAATAAACAGATGCCCCGTCCTGTTTAACAGCACTGAAGCGATGGCTAGGCCGCCAATTGCCAAACCGAAACGCAAACTGTTGTTAATCAGCGGCACAATCAATATCAGCAGAGGGAAAAGCAGGTAAAACTGTTCTTCATAAGCCAACGTCCAGGTGTGCCCGGCAAACCAAGAGCAGCCGTCAGGAAACGGCATATTGCATAAGAACGATGCTGAGGTGAGTGCTTGTTGCGGCGATATTTCAATAACACCCGCCATAGTAAGTATCAATAGACTGGATAAATACAGCCAAAGCGGAGGAATGATC
>DATBQC010000034.1:0-3921 GCA_036561065.1 Methylobacter sp.
CTATGTTTATTACCTCTTACACCGCGCTATCCATATCGCAATGGTGCTTGATTTTTGCACTCATTGCTTCCATCGCCGCCATTTTATATAGCCTGATATTACTCAAGTGGATTAAACGACAGCCGTCAGGCAATGAACAAATGCAGGCTATCGCTCTGGCTATCCAGCAGGGAGCCGAGGCTTATCTGACCCGACAGTACAAAGTTATAGCTTGGGTGGGTACTGCGCTGTTATTACTGGTCGGCTTCTTATTAAACTGGACTACCGCCGGTGGTTTTGCCTTAGGCGCGCTGTGCTCGGCGCTAGCCGGTTTTGTAGGTATGCACAGCTCGGTCCGCGCCAATGTCCGCACCGCTCAAGCGGCTTATTCAGGCTCCCATCATGCTTTTCTGATTGCGATCAGAGGCGGTTCCATTACCGGCATGTCCGTGGTGGGCCTGGGCCTGTTGGCAGCGGGCGGCTACTACAGCGTTTTACTGTGGCTGGACGTAGACCAGCCTTTGTATGCCATGCTCGGTGTGGCTTTCGGCGCATCGTTAATCGCCATGTTTGCCCGCCTTGGCGGAGGCATCTTTACCAAAGGCGCCGATGTGGGAGCTGATCTGGTCGGTAAAATCGAGGCGGGCATCCCTGAAGACGACCCGAGAAATCCAGCCGTTATCGCAGATAATGTCGGCGATAACGTCGGCGATTGCGCCGGCATGGCGGCTGACCTGTTTGAATCCTATGCGGTAACCCTGATCGCCACTATGTTGCTGGCCGACCTGCTGATCATCGGCGACAATGAAAATGCCATTGTTTATCCCCTTGTTCTGGGCGGCATATCGATCCTTATCTCCATGATCGGCATTTTCTTCGTCAGAGTGACCGAGAATGGAAACATCATGCTGGCCTTATACAGAGGCGTTATTATTGCCACGGTGCTGTCGTTATTGCTGTTTTATCCGGCTACCCGCCTGTTGATGGGCGATGCGCTAATAATCGGCGGCAGGCTCATTCCCTCGCTCCATCTGTTTTATTCGGCCGCTATCGGTTTGGGCCTGATGATCGCCTTAATGCTGATTACCGAATATCACACCTCCAGCGCCTATGCGCCGGTTCAGAAAATCGCCAAAGCATCGACCGCGGGTGACGGTACTAATGTTATTGCCGGATTAAGTTTGTCCTTGAAATCCACCGCCGCACCAGTTATTTTGATTTGTGCCGCCATGTGGGCAACCCACCAATTGGCTGGACTGTTTGGCATCGGCGTAGCCGCAACCGGTATGCTGTCATTAACCGAAATGATCGTCTCTATCGATGCTTATGGCCCGATTATCGACAATGCAGGCGGCATTGCGGAAATGGCAAAAATGCCGAAAGACATCCGCAAGATCACCGACCCTCTGGATGCCGTAGGCAACACCACCAAAGCGGTTACCAAAAGTTTTGCGATGGGGGCGGCCGGGTTGTCTGCACTGGCGCTGTTTTCCGATTACACCAGCAACCTGGGCGGACTGGTTTGCGATCTGTCCGATATTCGAGTCGTTATCGGCCTGTTGCTCGGCGCGCTGATTCCCTACCTATCCAGCGCATTTGCAATGGAAGCGGTAGGCGAAGCCGCCGGCGATATTGTTGATGAGGTTCGCCGTCAGTTTAAGAAAAATCCCGGCATTATGACTTACGCCGCCAAACCGGACTATGCAAAGGCCGTAGATATACTGACACTTTCCGCGATCAGGAAAATGGTGATTCCGTCTTTACTGCCGGTTTTTATACCCATCATAGTAGGGTTCACGCTGGGTAAAACCGCCTTGGGCGGAGTGTTGATAGGCGCTATTATTTCCGGCCTGTTCATCGCCATTTCGATGACCACGGGCGGCGGCGCCTGGGATAACGCCAAGAAATATATTGAAGCAGGCCATTATGGCGGCAAAGGCTCTGCAGCACATAAAGCAGCAGTCACGGGGGATACGGTGGGCGACCCGTACAAGGACACTGCAGGCCCTGCGATCAATACCATCATCAAAGCGGTCAATACGATTGCTCTGTTGATTACGCCTTTGCTTTAGGCTCAACCACTGCTACGCGAAGAATTCAACCTCGTAACCGGCAAACTTGCGGATATTAATGACGCCGGTATCCAGCAATAAATACTGGCCTTTAATGCCGTGCAGCACCCCTGATACTTCGGCGTCTTTATCAAGATTAAACGACTTGACCTTAACCGGATAACTGTCCACCGGAAAATGAATATCCACAACCGGCACATCAACTAAAAACTCAAGCGCTTGCAGGCCGAAACGCTGGGTAATTTCATCCAGCTCAGCTTTGCAAACAGCGATTAATTCATCCCGCTTTGCGATCAGATCGACCGACTCGGCCTTACTTTTAAGCATTTGCTGCCAGCTGGTTTTATCGCTGACATGTTTGGCAATGGCGATTTCGACCAAGCCGGAAATATAGCGCGACTGCACTCTAATAATCGGCAACGCCTGCACCGCGCCTTGATCTATCCAGCGCGTCGGGATTTGCGTCTGCCGGGTAATACCGACCTTGATACCGCTGGAGTTGGCCAAATAAACCACATGCGGCTGAAAGCAGAATTCCTCGCCCCATGACGGTTCTCGGCAGGTACCGGCCTCATAATGACAAGTTTCCGGCTTCATGATGCACATGTCGCATTGCGCAAGCGAGGTAAAGCAGGGATAGCAATAGCCTTGATTGAAGCTCTTCTTAATCGCCCTGTTACAGTGGATGCAAAAGATTTTACCGGTATACGCCAGCTTAATCGGCTTACCGAGCAGCGGATTCAACTCGACCAGTTGCTCGCCTACCGGCAACTCGTACTGAACCGGCCCTGCCCCATCCAGATCTAGTCGAGAGTGCATTTTTCTTAATTGTCCCTGCATTTTGGTATTTCCTAAAAATATAACCGTAACCGATGAAACTTGAAAAAGCTTCGTCCACGAAAGCTGCGAAAAGCCCGAAAGTTTTCAACAAACAAAACCAAAGAGACTTCCAGCCAAATGAATTAACGCCGCGCTATGATTGTTCTTCGTGTCTTTCGTGCTTTTCGCGGGCAAATTGCTTTTTACTAAACTAAAGATAACCGTCGGTATTTTTTACCAGCCAACGCTCGCCTTCGGATTTTAACAACTCCTTTTTCCAGAAAGGCGCTCTAGACTTTAACGCTTCCATAATATATCGGCTTGCATCAAACGCATCGCCGCGATGTGACGTCCATACTGCCACCAGCACTATCGGCTCATTAGGCAAAATATCGCCTACCCGGTGCACCACCAACGCATCGATAACCGGCCATTGTTGCAACGCTTCGGCAACGATTTTTTCCAGCTGTTTTTCGGTCATGCCGGGATAATGCTCCAGCGTCATGCCCTTAACGTCATCGCCTTCATTGAAATCGCGCATCGTCCCTATAAAGATACTGGTCGCACCGAACTTACCGGCCAACTCCTTTGCCGAATTCTGATGCACCTGAATCTCCCGCCAGGGATCGAAAGGTTCCGCACAAATCTTTATGCCCACAATCAACCCCCGGTCACCGGCGGAAAAAACGCCACTTCATCGCCGTCCTTAACTGAACTGTTTAATTCAACATAGTCCATATTCACCGCCGCCAAGATATTATCCGGCAGCGCTTTATCGGGATTGGAACAACTCCAGACATCAGCGACGGTAGCCAAACCGGCAAACTCCAGATTATCCTCCGAGCGACCGATACTTTCTTTCAAGCTGGCAAAATAACGCACCCTAATTGACATAGTCACTCACTCAGTCACAAAAAATAAAGTCGGCATAAAAGGAGACGGGTTGATTTTTCTTATACGGCAGTTGTTATAATGAACCGTGCCAGCCTCTTTCATTGATAATTTTACAGAAAAATGACCGCATTAACCCACTTTAATCAATCCGGCGAAG
>DATBQC010000035.1:0-3271 GCA_036561065.1 Methylobacter sp.
AAGGCTATGAACATGAGGAAACCTTTGGGAATACCATCTTGTACGGCCTGTCTGAAGAAAAAATCAGAGAGCGGATTCGTATGTTCAACCCCGACATGATCGGAGTCAGCTGTCTGTTCTCAAACCGAGGCAGAGAAGCATTAAGGCTGTGTCAGATTGCAAAAGAGGAAATACCTGACGCTCATGTCGTATTGGGCGGACAACATCCATCGGGCTATAATTCATTGATTTTAAAATCATATATAGACTATCTAATGTACGGGGAAGCGGAAAATTCCCTGATTGAATTAATTGAGGCCATAAATACCAAGAGCGACCTTAAAAAAGTCAGCCAACTTATTTTGGAGGAAGACGGAAAGGTTTGGCGCTCATGCCAAATGCGCGCGCCGAATGTCCATACCCTGCCGCTCCCTGCATGGGACGCGATCAATCTGGAAAAATATTGGGCGGTTGGCTTGGCTGACTACGAAATCAAGGAAGAGAACGAAAAAAGATTCATGGTCATGATTACCTCGCGCGGATGTCCTCATGATTGTTTCTTTTGCACCGCCCCCATGATGACGGAGCGTCGTTACCGGCAAAGAACTATACCGGAAATCATTAATGAAATCTCCACTTATGTCGATAAATATGGCACTCGCGAAATTCATTTCTGGGATGATAATTTTTTTATTAACAAGAAACGCGTAAAAGAACTGTTGAAGGAATTAATCAAGACATTCCCCTCATTAAGTTTTCAGGTGCCCAGTGGTTCGGAAATCAATGCTGTTGACGAAGAAGTTATCGATTTAATGGCACAGGCCGGATTTAAAAAGCTGTTCATGGCAGTTGAAAGTCCCAACGAGGAAATTCAGGAAGAGTATGTCGATAAAAAAGTTAACTTATCGCGCATCAAACAGTTGGTAACTAAATTAAATCAAGTTGGAATAATTTCAGAAGGTTCTTTCATGGTTGGTTTCCCCCATGAAACAAAAGCACAAATTGACGCCACCTTCGAAAAAGCCCAGCAATTTGGATTCGACAGGATCTCGATAAGCATAGTTAACCCGCTACCAGGAACGCCTCTTTATGAAATGTGTGAAAAAGAAAATTTATTCTATCCTGATTTTGACCCACAAGACATACGGTGGTCGGCAGAGAATATAAAACTTGAAGAGGTGGAGCGGGGCTACATAGGCAAAAAAAGAAGAGAAGTTTGGGTTGAGTACATGAAAAACAGAATAGACATTGAGAAATATGAAAAATAACACAGTAGCTTCGACAAGCGCACTCAAACTCCTAAGAGAGATAGTCTTATGACATTGCCACAGCTCCAATTGCCCGATACTTTAAATTACATTGGCGTATTCCTTACCCTTGAGTGCAACCTGAACTGTAGCTACTGCATCAACGATCCCCAGCAGACAGGGCAACGGGAAAGCTTGTTCCCGATCAAGGCTAAGTCCTTGCGCAAATCCCTAACCCCGGCCGAATGGGCGCAAGCCTTGAACCGGATTCCCTACCGTCAAGACCTGCCGATAACCCTGCAAGGCGGCGAGCCGACGCTCTACTGGAAAGGAAAAGGACTAGGCATGATCCTTTCCGAGACCCCCCACTATTACGATCTGCTCACAAATCTTGCATTGAAACCCAGTGTGTTTGCAGACGGACTTAACGGACAGCAACACAAGCTTCAGAGGGATGCGCCCTACCCTTCGATACGCGTCAGTTATCACGCCGAAGAGATGAACCGTGTCTGGCACGGAAACGGCTTTAACGAGCTCGTAAATCGCTGCGAGGCTCTGCGCGACTTTGGGTTTTCCGTATCTCCGAACAAGGCCGAGAGCGATGTCGGCATCTATATGGTAGCCCATCCTCAAAACCTCGTGACGGCCGAAATGAAGTCTATTTATGCCGGGCGGGTGCCTTTTGAAGCCAAAGAATTTCTGGGTATGCACGAGGGCAAGCTCTACGGACACTACCTCTATCCATTTTCGACCAATCTGATTGCCGGCGGAATTCATCACAATACTATAAGTTGCGAATGCCGGACGACCGAATTACTGCTCGACCCTTTGGGATTTGTCTGGGGCTGCCATTTTTATCTTTACCAAAGCTGGGTAACAGGCGGACCGATCAGAGAATTCGAAGAACTGGAAGCACAAAGTTTCCGCTATTCGGAATACGGCACGAAAATTTTCGCAAACCAAAAATTGGCGCCCATCGGGCATCTGCTGGACCCTGAGTTTTCAATGTCCGATCTCGAAGTCTTTCGGCCTTGCCACGATTATGGGCGCTGCATAGGCTGCGACACCAAAGTGAAGAATGATCGCTTCCAGAGCTATTACGATCAGGGCGTCGCGCATACCTCAGTCAAGATTCGCAATATCCAGATGCCGGTCAACCTCTATGATAAAATCGAGAACCTGGATCAGGCGAAAACATTCTTTAATCCACCTATTTAGAGCAAAGGCCATGCATACACCCCATCCTGCTTCCGGCGATAACCTTAAGCACGTTCTCATTATAAAGCCTGGCTACAGCGAAACCCTGGATCAAGACAGTAGCGGCGTTGTCAGCCTTGGCGACATCTTGCGGACCACCGTGATCCTACATTTATTTCCATCGGACCAGTATCACGTCACTTGGCTGGTAGACCAAAAAGGCATTCCATTGCTAAAGGGTAATCCCCATATTCATCGGTTACTGACAATAAATGCCTTTACTCCGCATCTGTTGCTCTCCGAATGGTTCGACATCGTCGTTAATTTCGAGAAGGAGCCCGGAATTTGCGCAGTGTCGGATCGCATCCCGGCGTGGAGGCGCTACGGTTTCAGGCTCGATCCACAAACGCATTCCGCCGTTGCCTACGACCACTCGGATGAAGCCCTTAGCTTTACCATCGATTCGTCAGCTAAACGCAAGAAAGCAAAGTCTTGGTCCGACATTCTCTACGAGATGTTAGGGCATAAGTACACGGGGCAACCTTACTTGCTGGGTTACAACCCCCAAGTAGACATTCGCTACGACGTAGGCCTAAATCACCTTATCGGCAAAAAATTTCCGCTCAAACGCTGGCCGGAAGCGCAATGGCAGAGCCTTTATGACAAGCTCTCGTCGCAATATTCGGTCGGTTGGCAGCAAGGTGACAACGACATTGATGACTATATCGATTGGATCGCCAGTTGCCGAGTTCTTGTCACCAATGACTCGCTCGGCCTCCATATTGCCCTTGCGCTAGGCAAGCCCGTGGTAGCTCTTTTCGGGCCCACTATCGAAACCGAAGTTGAGG
>DATBQC010000036.1:0-1963 GCA_036561065.1 Methylobacter sp.
ACGCGACAACCTGACCAGGCTTTTAACGCCGGGGAAGTTGTCGTGAAAATGCTGCCATGCATCCTTGACGGAGAATATGACATTCAAAGCGGCCTGATTGACGAAAACCGGCTTGATCTTGTTAGTACCCGCAATATCCGCTTCGGTGATGGTTCCGCCGGCTTGCAGTTTTTCAATGAACCCGGAGGCCAGCTTTTCCGGGACCGCGGGCAACAGGTTCTGAAGCTGGGCGGATGGGGTGAATCTATCGGCTACCTTTTTTCCCGCTGGGTCGTTTGTCTCGTACTTGGAGGGGTGAAAAACATTTTCAATATCGACGGCCTGCTCTGAGAAAGCGACTTTGCGCGTCGTGGATACGTTTGCCGAGATGTAGTTTAGAAGCGCCTGATAGACATCCTTATCCGAACTTGGTAATGGTTGGGCAGTGTCGTCAACAGTTACGGCTGGCTTGTCCTTGCTTGCCGGAGCTGCTGTTTTGCTCTTTTCCGGCATGGCGGCCGGTTTGCCTTTGTCGGCAACGGCAAGATGTTTGCACCCTGCAAGCGCAAAGGCTAACGCAAAAAGAAGAACTATTCTTTTAAGGTGCTGGGTCATATTTTACGCACGCTTTCATCGCGCAACTTCAGCACCCCAGCCATCGTAATAGCCACTTTCCGATGCTGCAAGAGTGTTAAATCTTTCACGTAATGCAGTAAGCGCTGAAAGCTCTGGAACCATGGTTTTTCTGGCCTGGGTAACGTATTCATGGCTAGACAGTGATTTGCCGACCGAAGTTGCAAAGCCTTCTTTATTTAATTTTGCTGCGATCCTTTTGGCATTCTCTTTTGCCGGAAAGTATAAAAAGAACACGATCTGATGAGGTTTGCTGAGATCCGAGCCTACGCTTGCTAATTGAGATATCACCTGCTGATCAGGACTCGGGGTGGCGGAGAGGCTATTGCCTGAGTAAAAAGTAAGCGTGCTGATAACAACTAATGAGATGACCGAAAGTAAAGATTTCATATTAAGCAAGGCAGCCTGTATGTAACGTAGTGGAATGCGGGAGATTGTACAGGCCGTTAGGGTGGGCAAGTCGTTGCCCACCCTAACGGACTAACCTGATTGTAGCGTAGAGAAAGCTTCGGTTGGAAGGTGCTGATGAATGTCCGCTATTGGGACAAAGCGGGCATTCAGTATCGTGCTTGCCCTAAGTAAAAAACCATCTTATCTGCGGGGCGCACTAAAATAATTTGAAAATCTCTTGGCGATTCAATTGAATCTTGCAAACTAATCCTGAGCGGGTATAAATAAAAGCCTGCAGACATAATTTCAGATTTTTCAGGAAGCCATGACAGATCATAGTTTAGGTAATTTCTGTAGTCATCTACCTCTTTGGCAACATTTTTTAATACTGGTGGCAATTGATCGCCGCGATACCAATTATTCGAGTATCTACTCTCCGTCTTTTTAATATCATCAACGGTTAACTGGGAAACTCTAAATGCATACGCATTTAGATAACTACCATCAAATGCTCGAGGTTCGTCAACGCTATGCAAGACCTTCTCAACTTGATGATTCCACAATCCACTTTTATTGAGGACAAATGTAACGTTGCTGGCCGAAGCCGTATCTATGTCCGTATGTCCCGTAGTGACGTGAAGGAATATATAGATAAAAAGGCCTATCACAGCGAAAAATGCAAATATGCCCCAGGCAATTAATAGATTTCGAAGAAGGTTAGGAGTCTTTAATTTCATCATGTCTCATTGATTATAAAAGCAGGCATTCTATTTTTCAGAGCTATTACTCGTTCGCTTGATTTTCCGCCAGCACCTTGCCGAAATTGACCAGTTGTTGGGCGTTCATGTCCGACATGGCGATGTAGTGCAGGTCGGCGGCGTTCCAGGTGGTGGTGTGGAAGCCGTTGATGTCGCCGAGGTGCGAGGGGAATTGCCGGTAGATGGCGTTGGTGAGGATGTAG
>DATBQC010000037.1:0-1782 GCA_036561065.1 Methylobacter sp.
ACTGGCGCCAAGTTGCGAAGGATTAACGATTGAACAAATTGGCAGTTTGGATTTCGACAAGATGGACTTTGGTGAATGGATCAACATGCTAAAAGTGGCCAATGTCATGCCGCTCGATAGCGCAAAAGCAGACGAACTATACAGCGCACAAACGTCTACTATTGGCAATCTTCCGGGGACGCAAAACCAGAGTGTGATTGATAGAATAAACGATCAAACACAAGGAAGTGATATCGATGCCCAAAGGCAATACCTGCTAGATAACATGTGATTGTCCATTTTTTAGCCAATCTAACTTAACGATAAGAACGTCGCGGAATAAGAAGAATCCTCTCACAGGGTTATCCACAAAATCTGTGGATAACTTGTCATCGATAATGGAAGAAAATCAAAAGAGGCGTTTTTTGCGCGTCTTTCACCACGATGCATTTCTTTGTGACTGCTTAAACTAAGCAGCATGAAACAATTATTTTTTGCAATCTCAATTCTCATATCAAGTTGGGCGCATTCAAATCCAACACTGGAAAACAGTTTTTGGGGGAGTGCTGCTGCTCATGCCGGCGTCAACGTTGCAACGCTATACAGTATCGCCGCTCAAGAAAGCGGAATGCGCTGGCATGACGGTAGTTTTAGACCCTGGCCGTGGACGCTGAATGTCAATGAAGGGAAAAACGGCATTAAGGCGGGTGCAAGGCGGTATGTGAACAAACAAGCAGCAGAACAAGCGCTCGCAGACATGATCCAAAAAGGCGTGAGGAATGTTGACGTCGGACTCATGCAAGTCAATTTGCATTGGCACGGTGATAAGGTATCAAGCCCATCCGCACTACTTGACCCAAAAACCAATATCACCGTAGCAGCAAGCTATCTAAAGGATCTCAAGACCAACAATAACGTAAGCCAAACAGTGACCAACTATCACGCACCATCAAGCCCGGTGCGTGGTAAAGCATACGTCAGCCGCGTCAAACACTACGAGAAAATCATCCATGAAAAACTTCAATAAATTGCCGATCGCGTTATTGGTCGGTATTGCTGCTGGTTGCTCGACGACATCTAGCTGTCCATTTAACGCATCCGGCGAAGACTGCGAACGGATCACGATTACAGCCTATTTGCCGCCTATTGTCGCCGACCTGGACTACAAAGTTATTCAAGGCTCGCAAAACCAAGTCATCGTCCAGGGAGGATTTCAGCATGCTCTTTCCGTTCCTGGAGAGGGAAATCCACTGGGTAAAACCCTAGTAACAGAGCAATTGGCAACGCCGCCTTTGCAATCATTCGAGTTACCGCCTATTCCAGAAAACGCTATTCCGGAAACAGAAACTGTTCTCTTTGAATTTGACCATGCGTCGATCCCATCAGGAGAATTGGAAAAGATCGACAAATTGATTCATCGGATTGAAAACGCCAATTTGTTGCATATCCGTGTTGAAGGCCATACGGATTCAAAAGGCTCGGCAAAGTACAACAAGAAATTGTCAGTCAAGCGAGCCAAAGCCGTTAAGGACTACCTTGTTCAGCACGGAATACAGCAATCAAAAATCTCGACCAGGGGATTTGGAGAAGTATCGCCGTTAGAACCAAATGACACGGATGATCATCGTGCGAGAAATCGCAGATCAGAACTGATCCCCATAACCGGTAACTAACATGCGTGAAATCCCAAATTATTTAGACGACCCACAACAAATCCTGTTCTGGGAATTTGATGAATTCATTTTGCTGGCCATCGCTTTTGGCGTTGGCATCATGGTGAATTATCTCGGCGTACTTATCGTA
>DATBQC010000038.1:0-2426 GCA_036561065.1 Methylobacter sp.
CCGCGGCTTCGAGCGCCTGGAGCTCAAGTTGCGCGGCTGCGGGGCGCAAATAGAGCGGGTGAGCGGGCAAGGGTGAGGCCAAGAGCGCGCCCGGACGCGCGTCGGCGGCGCGGCCGTATCGTTCGAGAGCCCAAGGCGACGAGTTCCCCGATGCGCCACGCGAACGGCGTCGTCGGCCCGACCTTCAACCCGAACCCGCGCAATATCCCGCGCTCTTGGGGATGACCACAAACCCGAAAAGCCTCAGCCGGGCCAACCCGTTACGCCATCTAGATTGGCGATGGACAGCTGGACTTATCATTCTGCTATCACTATAAGCTCCGCGAGCTTGGCCGAGCCCCGCGTGCTAGGGAGGCGAGCGTAGCGTGTGCACGGAAACGAACAACCCGATAACGGAGCTTTTCGAAGCGCCCTAACGAACCAGAGACTACGTTCCTAACGCACGAAAACTATCCGGAATGGTTTGGCGCAGGACGTGATAGCTTCGAGAGAAACATTGATGAAGGCAACGCGCGACACCTGTACTGACGCATTGGAGTCGTTCATCGGCGCAAACATTAATTACGTTTATGTATTTTTTATCTACTTCGCGTTTCTATTTCTTTCCGCCTATTTTGTGCCATCAATGATGCGTCAAGATATTTTTACCAACGATATGGCTGAGTGGACCTCGTGGGCTTATAGCTATCGAGACGCTGAGTTATTCCAAAACGATGTCAATAAGAATTATTGGATAGCCAATTTCCCGCTTGGCTACAAAGCTATATTTGAAGTTCTGTCTCCGTTAATCGATCCAGAATTGCTGGGAAAATCTTTAGGGTTTGCGTTAGGCGCTCTCACAACTTTTTTAAGTTACGCTCTCGGGCGGCAAATCACGGGAGGGAAGGCATGGGGAGGGATAGCTAACCTCATATTTGTTCCAATTTGTCAATTTACTTCATTTAGTCCAATTTTGTTTCTCGGTCGGGAGGTCGGCGGCCTTCCGCGCGCTTTTGCATTACCAATCGTGCTTCTTGGGGTCATATCGGCGCTTCGCCGAGATATGCGTCTACTGGGGGGGCGATGGTGCTCGGCGCCCTATTTTACCCACCAGCGTGTATTATGCTAGGCACTTATACAGCCCTTATTGTTGTTACTCGAACTATTAGAGAAAAAGTAATTCCAAATGGAATGGTAGTATTGATATCGCTGATTGCCGTCGCTGGCGGCATTCTAATATTTAGTAAATCATTATCCGAGCCGTCTACTGGACCGCTATATTCTTACGAGCAAATGCTTCATATGCCAGAGTTCTGGCCAAACGGGGTCGCTGGTTATTTCTTTCACATCAGTTGGTGGGAGTACCTTGCCGACTTATTTCAAATCGATCACGGCATAACCAGCATTGCATGGCTCTCTCTCGTAGTTATTACGTTTTATATTGGCGTAGTTAAGAATGATCGAAAACTTATACGCGCAGAGGTTGTCTTTATCCCCCTATCGGCCGCCGCAAATTACATTTTAGCATACTTGGTATTGCTGCGTCTATTTGAGCCTAGCAGATATCTTATGTATCCATTACAAGCATTAACGCTCTGTTGCGTTCCATTTATATTCGAAAATGCTTTAAGCTTGGCGATGCCTTGGCTTGCCAAGATGGGCGCGTCGCGTATCATGGATATGCGAGTCCGAGTGATCGGATTTGTTGTTATAACGACACTTGGGCTAGGAGTATTTTCTGCTAGAGTGCTCTATAATAGGGGCGGGCCGGACACTATGCCTTCAGAGATTTACGCATTTCTGAGCACCCTTCCTAAAGACGCGCTTATCGCGGCGACTCCAACCGATGGGGACCGTGTCCCAATGCGCAGCCACCGAAGCGTTCTTTTGATCGGGGGGTCGCTCTTCCCATATCATCCCAAATATTATGAGGAAATGAAAAGAAGGTTTGTCGCGGTTTTGGCGACCATGTACGATAGCGGCCCCGAAGCTGTCCAAGATCTGAGGCGAAAATACGGAGTAAGGTACTTTATTCTCAACAGGAACTTTTCTCAGCCCGATCCGTGGGCGGAACTTAAGCCATTCAAGGATTATAGCCTCGACTTTCAATCGAATAACAGGGAGAGACAACCCTTTATATTAGGTCTTGCGAATAATGCGACTGTGTTCCATAAAGACGATTATTCGGTGCTGGACTTGGATCGAATGGGGCCGCTACCTTGATGCTGGGGATGCTCACTTATAAGAAGCAGAAGCTTTGATCGATTAGCACGGCTGGATGGATATAGGGCGCCTTTAGGATCAACCAATCGCCTAATCGGCGATTCTAGCATGTCGAGTTTTTTGAAGTTTGCGTACTGAACGCCAAAGAGCGACGCATATTGCTCCATGGCGTTGAAACTCTTCGAGCGTAGCGACGAAGCGAGAGAGCGGTTGGCGGATAGGAA
>DATBQC010000039.1:0-3338 GCA_036561065.1 Methylobacter sp.
CCCCAGCGTAACAAACTCACATACTTGACCCAAAACCCAACCGGGTTTTGGGTCAAGCTCGTATTTAGTCACCTTAATGACTCACGACTAAATTCTGGATAGCTTTTAAAAGCTTTTCCGGCGGGCATCGTTTTATTTGAGCAGCCTTCTCTAAGTACAGCATAATGCCATAGGCGCATTTATCTGCTGTGCGTGTCTGCGCAATCTGTTACGGTCAATCCCTAGCAAAACAACAAATCATCCATCCCTCATTTACCACATCCGCATCGACCACAAAGATAATCGTGCCTGTAAATAAAAAACCCCAATAAGTACCTGCCGGCTCATTACATATCAGTCATCATTGGCGTATGTGAATTTAAGATATCTATGTGGCTGTCACTTTCCCCATCACATCGTGAGCCGTACGCAAAGCTCCCTCGATAAAACCTTGATAATCTGAAAAGGCCTCGCCGCAAATATGCACATTCGCCGGACCGTTGCGCTCAAGGGAAAATGCCGCCATCTTTTCCTGCACCGCCCAGGGTTTGATTCCCGGCTTCCATAGATGACAGGCGGCGCCGTAAGGTTCGGTTCCCCAATGACGGATGCCGTAGCTGACAATACGCTTAGGATCGATGCCCATAAAACGGGAAAAGGCCAGCGGCAATCCCTGATCGCCATTGATCTCTGCCCGCGGCTCATACCCCTTGCGCAGATATTGACTCCAGAAATTCAGGTACGGACGGTCGGCGTAGACCATGACCAAACCTTTGCCATCACACTTTTGATAGTGCACTTCACGAGCCGGCAGATTCGGCATATCCAAATGAGGAATATCCTCCTCCCACCACGGATCTTCGACCACGAAAAAACATTTAAGCAAAGGGATGTCCAGTACCGATCCGAACATCGACCGAATTCCCGGCGGAAGTCCGTTGATGCGAACCAGGCAATGCTCGGGCAGCGCCAGAACAACGTGTTTCGCAATGCAAGTCTGTCCTTCGGAGAAATGCAGCAGCACCCGTTCCCGATCATACCTCTCCAGGGAAGTAAGCACACGAGCACGATGAATTTCCGCCCCCCGCTGTTGCAGACGTTCCTGCATGGCGTCAGCTAACGATTGCATACCATGCCGGATCGTCCTGAGATTTGGGCTCATCTGCAGCATCTTGACCCAGGTAATCATCCAGGTTGCAGCATTCGGGTTCTCGTGAATGAAATGGAAAAAGCTGCCTTCCATAACAATGTAGCGCAAGGCATTATGGCTGATAACCCGCCCGAGAGTATTCCACAAACCTTGCTCCCATAAAGGCTGGCCAAAACATAGGCTTTCCCGTCGGATCGATTCTAGCTGCTCTTCACTCAGAGCCAGCATTTCAGATTCAGACATTCCGAGCACCCGCTGTATCGCAAGTCTATATAGCTCCAAGGTCGTCAGGCCCTGCTCATCCATATCCAGCCGGTAGTTCAAACTGTGTTGCTGGTCAGGCGGACTCGAATATTCGGGGAAAGGCAAGGTTTCGATGCCCAGTTCATTGATGAGTTCGCCCATGCGGGACTGTCGGATCGGGTCAAAACGCATCGCCCCATATTCCGCATCGAAGCCGAACATAGAAACGGTTTCCAATTTGCCTCCGAGGCGATGACTACCTTCAAATAAGGCGACACTCCAGTCGGGAGCGGCGTGCATTCCGCAATACAATCCCGCAACTCCGCCACCCACCACGGCCAAATCATATTCTGGTGCAATCATTTTTTTCCTCCTTGCCTGCTTGGACAGGAAACTTGTAGAAGCTTATACTGATTACGCGCGTTAAACGCATCAACGCATTCGACACCGGCAGCCCCCTCCGGAAGTATTTATTTCATACGACTGGTATTAAACTCAGTCTCAGCTGGGTCGCAAAGGTTTCACCATTTCGTTCACGGATTATCTTCTTCGCGGTTAATTAAATCAAATGCGAAAGAATGAGTTCCCCGTTCGCAAAATAGACTTAACAAAATGAGGCGCATCTTTCGCGATTGCTGCGCTTCGTATCTCAGCATATCCTACGCACTACAAAGCTAAATTAGCAAAGAAACAGCATCGAGTTCAGTTACAACCTGCTGGTTGACGCCAAGAAACCCAAGGACAAGGTGCATCCATTCGCCAAAATCTGCCAAGACCAACAGATTGAGCCCCCGTCCGACAATTAGTTAAGCATCCCTGGACTAACGGCGTAACGTTAATCGCTGTCGATACGGTAACACACATAACGCGATTTCCGATGATAAGCCGGGCATTCGCTCGCCGCGCGGGGTTCGGTCGCCTTTGTCTTCATCGACTGCCATCGAGTAATGCTATCCATCGAATTGTCGCGAATAAAAATAGCAAGTTCATCTGATAGGTAATCGCACTTATTGATTGAAGAAGTTGAACTATCTATCCTATAAAAACACATACAACACCAACCAATTTTTTAGGTTAATAGCGCTATATCGATCTTAACTCACAAATAGGGATGTTGCTTATGACTGATCCACATAGCCCTCGGCAAAACCATCTTCTTGGCTCCCTGTCTACTGCCGAATACGATCGCCTTTCCCCCCATCTGGAACCGATTGCAATCGGGCTCGGTGATGTTCTTTACGAATCCGGGGACGAATTGCTCTACGCATATTTCCCCACTACCTGCATCGTATCGTTGCTTTACGTAATGCAAAATGGCGCGCCGGGCGAAATCGCCATGGTCGGCAACGATGGCATCATCGGCGTTTCCCTCTTCATGGGCGGAGGAACCATGCCTAATCGAGCCATTGTGCGCAACGCTGGCTACGCCTATCGGCTGCGGGCACATCTGCTTATGCAGGAGTTCAAGCGTTCCGGGGGATATTACAACGGAACCCTGCACGATTTGTTGCTGCGTTATACCCAGGGACTAATCACCCAGATTGCACAGACATCCGTCTGCAACCGCCACCATTTCGTGGATCAACAGCTTTGTCGCTGGCTGCTGCTAAGTCTGGATAGGCTCTATTCGAACGAGTTAATCATGACCCAGGAATTGATCGCCAATATGCTCGGCGTGCGCCGCGAAGGCGTCACCGAGGCCGCCGGGAAATTACAGCAAGCAGGATTGATTGATTGCCGTCGCGGACACATCACGGTGTTGGACAGACCGGGATTGGAAGCCCGAGCTTGCGAGTGCTACCACGTAGTTAAAGCGGAATTCGATCGCCTGCTCCCCTACCCCCGACATTCTCCATTGATGCCATCGCGCATGTCCCTATTAAAGTATGGAACGGTTAAAAATGAGTCATTAATCAGCCGCCATGAGTAATAATGCCAGCCTATTCAGAACATTTGCCAGCTCCCC
>DATBQC010000040.1:0-7861 GCA_036561065.1 Methylobacter sp.
CCGATGCACTGACGAATCTCCTGGTCAGTGATCGCCTTAAGCTGATCTTCCGTCAAACGTGCCACATTATTTTCCTTTACTGGCGCCTCACGGCGATGAGTGACAAAATAAAAAAGCCGCACAAGGCGGCTTGATATCTAAAACTACAGGCTAAAAAGAATAAATCTAATCGGTAGACCAACCACCCGTTTCAACAAATGCTTTTTTACCTGGGTCATATTGGTAACAGTAAAAAGCCGTCGAATCACCTTGGAGGCCAATACACACTGTATCCATATTATTAATGAGTTCGCGGTGCCCACTGGCGGCCCGGCTTCCAAGATAACCAACAAACTCGTTATTAACGATACGCTCATAGGACGTTTTGGATTCACAGCTTGTTATCAATTCTTCTGTGATATACCCGTATTGGTTTATAGAGGCGGAAAAGTGGGTGATCTCGTGAATATCCAGATTCTTCTTTCCCATCCCAACCACGTAAAGCGCTGATTCTTTTTTCTGATTAAAAAGCGCCAATGCGATATCGTTGTCGCCCAATTTGTTAAAGGTGCCTGAGCAAACACTTACCGCACGGTATCCCGGATATTTTTTGGCAAGCATGTCGCTATACGCTTTAGCTGGAATAGCACCTAATTCGCACTCCAGTTTTGATTCGGTGTGTTTGTACATACTCGCAGCAGTTGAAGTATCTTCACCAGGACTAGGTATCACATATCTATCGCAATCATCAGCAAACACCGTCGTGTTCGCTGCCAGCAAAAACAAGATCAAGAGCAGCTTGCCGTAAAAGTGGTTTTTAGCTTTCACACTATCTCCCTTGTTTTATTTCCAAGTGGTACGAAGGGTCACCTGCTCTTTTCGGCCCAAGATATTTATTTATATTCCCTGCGCGAACGGCATCTTCAAGTGCATGTTCAAAATCCGCCCTCTTACTTAATGGAATTGAGCTCGGGGCAATATCAAAAACGTTGATTTGCATAGGGTCACCTAAATGCTGCGAAACCATTTTGCCATTATTATATTTGTCCTGAATCATATCAGTCATTCTCTGTTTTACCTCATCAGGCGAAAACCCTGCTGCTTTACTTTGGTTGTACAAATTTATAACGGCCTGGCCTTGCGGCCCATACCTTGAAATATTACCTCGTTCCAACTGGTCGTACATGATCGCAGCTTGCTTCTGTGGAGTACGTTGTGTGCTCGTGACGAGTAATGAGTTAGTCGGTAACCCTGCAGCTTTTGCAATACCATCCAAAGTTATCAGCGATTGGTCGCTTATGTCATTCGGATTTATATTAGATGCGAAGCGTGGCTTTTGATTGCTTTGCAAAGCAAACGGTTGCCGATCTTGCGTCTTCAAAGGCGCCGTTACCACCATATTCGGCATATCAACCTGCTTTGCGTTGGTCAACGCGGTTGGCATGAATGTTTGCTGCGCTACGCTCTGACCTGGCGTTTGCACGTTTGCATCCTGATTGCCGTTTTGAGTTAACGTCAGACCGGAATTCATTATCGGCGGAACATTGGGATACGGGCTTAGCGCCTGCGTATCCATAGGCGTATCGCTCAGCAAACCATGCACTGCCGGGAAGTCAGGAGCGTAATTTTGCGGCTGCAACTGCGATAAAGGGTAGCCCATTAGCGTGGTTTGCGGAGGCGCTTGCACAGATGGACCGCTCACCAACAAGTCAGGCGTAGGATTCTGCTGCCCGCTGGCATCTGTCCCGAAACGGAAATCACTGTCGGGTTGTTGCGGGTCGGTCAATAGTTTGGGCAACCAGTCACCTAATAGCATTTTCTTCCTTTACTGGCGCCTCACGGCGATGAGTGTAAAAATAAAAAAGCCACCTGATGGTGGCTTTGGATTGATATGCTTAATATATCGGTCAGAAACTGAGGATGATCTCAGATGACCAATTTCCGTTCACTGTTGGTTAAATTTTGGGCAATACTTATCGATGCTCTTGGCGTCTTTTGGAGGAGCGACGCCTTCTTTCCAAGGCACATGCCTGGAAGTAGTACTGATACTGTAACCATTCAGATAATCAATGATCCCGCAGTAAAAGTCAGCCAGACTATCCGGTTGTACCTTGAAACTTATATTTTTCTGCTTCTTGAAAACGTATATACCATCCGTCTTCAGTTGTGGCTGGTCTTCCGCAACCTCATCATGATCTGAAAAAAATAAGGAATCTTTACGAATCTCGAAATTCTCTTCTGCATCAATAGTGCAACTGTGGCCGTTCTCTCCTACGAAATTCAGAAAGACATGAGCGATCTTGTCCGATTCTTTTTTTATCACCACGCAATTCGTAGAATCTTCCATCGGAACTAAATGACAATCCGGCTCTGCTGGAGCACATGGATAAAAGGTCGCAGACCCTTTTTCGACATATACCCCTTCGATATCATCGATAAAATTGCCCGCCATTACCGGCTGGCAAACAAGTGACAACATAACGATCAGAGATGATTTTTGAATTAGATATTTCATTTTTCAGGGATTGCGCTGCAAAAAGTTTATTCGCCCTCGTCCTTTCTCAAATTTCATCAGATCAGGATTGCTTTGAATATATTGTATCAAACTACTGGCATTATTTTGGGATACAGCTCTCATTTGCGCAGGGCCTGTGCCCTGATAAATAAAATCAGTCGCCATTGCCCGCATGCTGGGATTCAAGCCATCCCAATTCACGGCACCGGGAACGCCCTTTGTGACTCTGCCGTAAACCCCTTTCGCTTCCCGCTCTTTCCGAGCATAGCTGATATGGAACAACTTATCTTCTTCATCAGGTGAAAGAGTTGCATCGCGACTGTGACCTATGACATACGCGGCCGCGTCGTTGCCTTTCAATCCTGCACCATTCGCTAACTGTGTTGCCCTGGCTTCATCAACCCCTGCCCGCATCAAGTCTGCCTTGGTCTGTGCAACAGTCCTTAGACCCATGTCGTAGCCTTTGCCTATGGTAACGCCGGATGTGCCCCCTGGCCAATGTGGGTGATTCGTTTTGTTGTAGCTGCCTTCGGCATTGTAAGTGAGCAACTGACCCGGCGTAAGCTTAGCCGGATCAGAGGCAGTGGCGGGCATCGCCTTTTGCATCGTTGCCGCTTGCGAAGGCGTCGCAACCATATTCGGCATATCAACCTGCTTTGCATTGGTCAACGCGGTTGGCATGAATGTTTGCTGCGCTACGCTCTGACCTGGCGTTTGCACATTTGCTTCCTGATTGCCGTTTGGGGTTAACGTCAGACTGGAATTCATTATCGACGGAATATCGGGGTAAGGGCTGAGTGCCTGCGTATCCATAGGCGTTTCACTCAGCAAGCCATGCACTATCGGGAAATCAGGAGCGTAATTTTGCGGCTGCAACTGCGATAAAGGGTAGCCCATTAGCGTGGTTTGTTGAGGCGCTTGATCAGATGGATCGCTCACCAACAAGTCAGGCGTAGGATCCTGCTGCCCGCTGGCATCCGCCCCAAAACGGAAATTACTGCCGGGTTGTTGCGGGTCGGTCAACAACTTGGGAATCCAATCACCTAATAGCATTTTCTTCCTTTACTGGCGCCTCCCGGCGATGAGTGGGTCACAGGATAAAATATCTGTGATTCTTTGTTAAACTAGATTAACTGTTACCAAGATGCTAAATGAAGGAACCCATATGACCCCTTATCAAACCCTTGCCGTCGCGGTACGACTTTTTGCAATTTGGCTTTGCCTATTTGCGACTGGGAACCTGTTCGCGTCTTATACCAATACTCACACTTACGGGGGCTCGCTTATTCAGATGCAGGCTTTAATTTGGGGGATGTGCATCGTTATTGGGGTTTGCGGTTTGATTTGGGTCTTTCCGCTATTTATCGCCAAACGAATATTGCCCCCAGCTACCCTTAACGATGATCGGGCTCCCACATTTGACAACTGGTTTACCGTCGGCTGCAGCCTGATCGGTGTATGGGCGCTACTAAGGGTGATCCCCGATTTGATCAGCTACGTTTCTATTATCTATATGTCGAGCAGCCATGACCTTTATATGCAAAACCCCAATTGGGCAATCCGTATTTACTACAATGCCTTTGAACTCATTATGGGTATCTGGCTATTCCTGGGCGGTAAAGGTTTAAGGAAAATACTCGATTGGGCCAGGAGCTAATAGCGCCGCCTTTAAAACTGTACCTCTAAACTTTTTTGCGCATCAATTATCAGCTTCTTTGTAATAAACATAGTCTTCAAGATACCAAACCTTAGGCTCGATCTTTTCCTTATGTTCGGGTATGGCTTTCGCTTCTGTGTTTTCTTTACAAACCAACGTACTCGTTGCTTTGATGTTACTCAGGTAATTGATGCTTGTTACATCGGTGACACACGTCAGTCGGTCAGTATGTTTGTTATCCACCCCTATCAGTCGGAAACGGTTAACCGTTTTATCGTATCTGAACCTCAAGGTGTCATCCTGCTGATCACGTGAACCACTGAACTGTTCAATGCTGATCACCTGGTTTTTGATCTTTATATCAGGATGCCCTCCGCCAAGTCCGCCTAACATCCCGTAACAACCGGCGCACAACAGCGTATTCTTGCCGAGCCCTGCAAATTTATATCGCCCATCCATTCCCTTAAGCAGGATTAGCAGTCCTCTGTTCCCGTCTTCCACTATTACGTTTTCTCCACCTGCTTCATTCTCTGCCAGCTCTTCGTCCCGATTCTTTTTTGTCGTATCCCAGATAACAACGACGCTATCCAGCGTACCGTTTCCATCCAGGTCGCCTTTCACTTCACTTTCTATAGCCCAGCCTTTTGGCACAAAACTCTGCACAGTGGCTCCGCTTTGCGGGATCGGCTTCATGGTTAAAAATGGGTCGCGATCAGCCTGTGCATTCATGTGGAACAAGCACAATATGCTGAGCAAACAGAATTTCAGAAATTGAATCGGTCGTGTCATTTTCATATGTGGGACCTAATACCCCAATACATTCATGCCTCTTATATAAGCCTGTTGGCGCCGGTTTAAATTGGTTTGAGGAGCATTACTGGCACCATTGACCCCTTTTGTAAGTGCATTGAATCTACCATTGTCTGCAAGATAGTTCAAACCCCTTGACTGAAAGTATTGGGCGGCTGAGTTTGCTGCAAGCTGTGGCGTTTGAAGCAATTCTGGGTGGTTAATCAAATCTACACCCAAGGCTTTACCCATTCTTCCGTAGTTATTCCTACCGGTGATTTGCATCAAGCCCCCGCCCTTGAATCTTGCGCCGTCGCCCGGCTGGGTATTACCTAAATCCACCCGACCATCATATTTAGAACCGCTACCCAATTCATGTAAATATCTAAGATCTCCCGTTTCTTGAGACACCTGAGCAAGAAACGCCGACTCACGTGGAGCGGTATTGATGTCGTATTTCTGCATGGCGGCATTGATATGAGGCAAAAGCCGTTGCACATCTTCCACTCTTGCATTAGGCATTATTTGCATGATTTGCTCTGCTGTTACGTCAGGCGTTGGTACCGCGACCATACTCGGCATATCAACCTGAGTTGCGCTGGTCATTGCAGTTGGCATGACTGTTTGCTGTCCACTGGCATCCGCCCCAAAAGGCATATCGCTGTCGGGTTGTTGCGGGTCGATCAATAACTTGGGGATCCAGTCGCCTAATAACATGTTCTTCCTTTCAACGTGAGAGTACCGCGCTTAAAGATTTACCGCGTGCTGCCGATATAGTTACTGATAGTGGATGTTTAACGTTCAATGAAGGGAGTGCAGCATCATGACTACATTTGTCCAGAGTGTGAAAGAAAGCCTATCCGCCACGGATGCTTACAATCTGATGGATATGTTGTCTATGGGCTACGATACCGACGCCGAGACCGCTCCTGCGGCGCTCACGCTGAATACCATTGTTGCCATCCCCGATATCTATGCCAACAGCGCGCTGCTGAAAAAAGACCCGGCGCGGGCATATGGTTCCGCCGCAGATAATTTCGCGCCGGAAAGCGGCAGAAAACTGAATTTTATTACCTGATCGGCTGCACACCATTCATCACATAAAGAAACGGGAGCGCAGGCTCCCGTTTCTTTGTTACCGTTTTTGTTTTTCGATATCCATTTGTAAATCGCGATTTTCTATATCTCCGATTTCTCCTGAATATACAAACCCCGGTAAACCATTAGTTGAATGAAGCGCAAATTTATAGCACGGGTCGTCGTATGAAAGATGGGTTGTTTCTGCCATGCCGGCATGGGTAGTGCCTCTAACGCATATCGTGTTATTACTGATGGTATAACTCAAATTGGACTTAACGGTCATGGCCGCTTCAGTGCCAATGTCACTACCTACAAAAAAGTCGAACGGGAGTGGATAAGCAATTCCCGTCGTGCTATCAACAGCCAATACACTGGCGGCATCCTTGCCATAGTGGGTCTCAGGAATATGAACGATAATATATTTTTTAAAGAAATCCGGCCTTCTTGTTTTAATTGCCTGCTTGATGGCATTGATATGTTTTGGTGTGCATAGGTCTACAACGCTATCTTCCAGATAACAACTCTTTGCATGTAATGCGCCATCGACGACTTCCAAATCACCCTCTGCTGTTAACACCCTGTCGAACTCGTGGTTTTTCACAACAGGTTTTTGCGAAGCTGGATTTGGCGTTTTATCTGCAGCAAAACAAGATGAAATAGCGCATAGCAAAGCTACGCTCATAACAAGCCTCATCAAAGTGCGTTTGCTGTTCTTCATCGAGGCCACAAACTCTGCAGATAGCTCCCTAACTGTTGGCTACTTTGCTGATTAGCATGATTTGCTCCCGACTCATATCGAGACTGCGTACTGCCTACTGGAGCAATAGCCGCCCATGTTCCAGCAGCAGCCTTTTGTGCGTTATTCGCAGTACCCATGCCATAGTTTATATAATTATTCAGCCCGCGTGTCATCACCGGAAGCATATATTCCCTGAAGATTCTATCCTGCATTTCAGGGGTGAATTTCTCATCCCCGGTAAGCCTCATAGCATCCCTTGCAGCTTGCAAGTTTTTTGCTGTGATCTGGTATTTACCGCTTGCAAATGTTCTATCTGTATTTTCAGGAGTCAAGCATAAGCCATCCGCAACGATGTCATTTATAGTTTTATTTGTCAGTTTTCCCGAAGGTGCATTCGAGTAACTATGTATCACCTTGTCCTTACCATTTATTTTCCTGGTACCAGTGTTATAGGCTTCGTAGTTGTCGCTACCTTCAGCTCCACCTATGATATCGCTTAGTTTTTGATAAACATCAGGCCCTTGATTAGCACCATCCATATTCGCATCCGCAGTAGATCTATAAGTTTTTGTAAGCAATCCACCTTGATGGAGCGCTTGATTTTGAGTGTTCACGGTTGAATCGGCAGAATCACTTACAGGCATTGAACTCAAAAAACTCGGCAATATCTCATCTAGGCTGTTAGAGCTTGAATTCGGCATCAATGATGTCAACGAAAAACCAGGATAGCTATTTTGCGACAGCACTTGCGACAAAGGATAGCCCAACAACGTAGTCGGCTCATCCGGTGGCGACGCCTCATCCGTCAACAAGCCTGGCACGTAGTTCTGCTGCCCCCTGGCATCTACGCCAAAAGAAATGTTACCGCCTAGCTGTTGCGGGTCGCCCAATAGCTTGGGAAACCAATCGTTCAATGCCATGTGCTTCTCCATATCGTTAATAAGCCATTCAGGGCTTGCGCACAACAAAAAACCGGCTCAATGGCCGGTTTCTTTTTTCAGTGATTTGGGATGGTGACTTCATCAATCTAACTACCGTAATTCGCCACCATACGCACCACTTTCCCGCTCGCATCCAGCTCCATGAATTCGCCGACATGCGT
>DATBQC010000041.1:0-2100 GCA_036561065.1 Methylobacter sp.
CCTATCTTGTTCTTCAGAACGTACGGAGCCGCCCGAGATTCAGCTTTGATCTTCACGGAAGCAGTGGGCAACACATCCAACTTCCTGAAGCACATCAGTACAGGTATGAAGTCGGGGGAATGCTGAAGAACCGAAGCCTCGATCCGAATGCAATCGTAAGAATCTATCTGGTTGCTTGGGGTAACAAAAGCAAGACCTCCTACCTGCGCAATGGTTTCGGCGGCTTAACCGTGTACGACACTGCCGCCAAACAGACGCTTCCATTGCCGCTTCGCTTTGAACCACGAGAAGCGAAGGGTATTGAAATCGTGTTTGAGTTTCCCGTAAAAGGGACTCCCGATGAAAGAATCCTGTCCGAGCATGTGCCCGTTATCCCTGGGTCGAGCATCGTCCGTCAAAAAAATAAATACGAGCTTTGCTTCGAAGACATCAACGGAAACCTCTTCGACGCGTCTGGGTCACAAATCAATAACGCTGAGGCGGCGCTTCGCTGGACGCTTCCGAACACAATTCGACAATTTCAGGACGGACACATATGGCCGTTTTTCAAGCACTACGCGCAAATCTTGCTCGTAAAACTGAGATTCAGAGTACGCCTTATCGTCCAAGCGCTGGGTTTCTGGAGATAGAACCAAAGCCAGGTAGGGGGCGCACCGCGCCCCTTTTCTATGTCCAAGCATACTGGAAACTTTGATACCCGAAATAGATTCACCATTAGAATGCCTTGAATACAGCCTGTTCTTCTGGCATTCGTAAATGGCGCGCTGTGCGCACCCTACCAGATCTTTCCGCATTAAATGGATAGCCTCACTTTCCGGCTTTACTTTTCGCTCGATTTTGTTGTACTGAGAATAACTAATAAACTAAACTCGTCCGGCAACTTAAAAGTTCTGCCAGGAAATCACGACAAAACTTCCAGCAATGTACTTGCTCTTTCTACGGAAAATCGAATTATGCCAGCTAATCTACAAGTCAACCCCGAATTAAAAGCCGAGTTGAGCGCGCTTGCAAGACAAACCCATCGCGATGAAACTGAGCTTGCCAACGAGGCGCTCGAAAACTACATTGCCTGGGAAAAACAGGCGCTGAATAAAATCAGGGAAGGCCTTGCTCAGGCGGATCGCGGTGAATTTGTCGCCGAGGAGGAAATGGATGCATTTTTCAAACAGCGCTCCTTGCCGCTTGGTAAATGAGGCTTAGCTATACCCGGCGAGCCAAAACCGATTTGAGCGAAATTTTCGACTATATCGCTCAAGACAATACCCACGCTGCCGCGCGAATCATTACTAGAATTCGTAACAGCCTTGCCGGTCTAACGGCAAATCCTTCGTTGGGCCGTCCGGGCCGAGTTGACGGCACTCGCGAACTGGTTATCTCGCATACCGCTTACATCGTCGCGTACCGGATTCACGGAAATGAAATTCAGGTGCTTGCCGTTATCCATGCTGCACAACTTTGGCCGGATAATCTATAAAGCAAGTAGCTTGGATGAAGCCTGCGGAATCCAGGGCTTTGTAACTCCGATCACCCCGTATTCCGCTACGCTCCATACAGGCTACATATCTAAATTACCGGTGACGAATGAAAAGTTACCGCCCGCAAAATATCTTATTGAAAATAAAATTATAAATTCTTAACCGTGAACAGCGCCACTAAGCGCCGGAACGACAATATAATTAGGTAAATAACCGATAAAGCCCTATTGTGTACGGTTTTTCAACCATCGCAAACTTCACCGCAGCAGCGAAGTTATTAAACCTCCCACCATTGCACTTACAGGGGCAGCAAGTTTTGAGTTTACACAGTTATCAATCGGTAGATCGCGAGCAATTAGCCAAGGACATCGGCGAAATTCACCAACAAGCTTTAGCCAATATCGGCATAGACGATTTTAAGCATTTAACAAGAATGGAACGCTGGGGGAAAGTTTGTTCCATCATCGGCTATGGCACGGCTTGGATTTTCCCTAATCCGATTTCCGCGCTGTTAATCAGCCAAGGCAGTTTCACGCGCTGGACGCAAGTGGGGCATCCGGTTGTTCATAGAGCCTACGACAAAGTTGAAGGTGTCGATAAAAATTACACCAGCAAAAAATTCGCA
>DATBQC010000042.1:0-3997 GCA_036561065.1 Methylobacter sp.
CATGGAGGAAAAATTATCTGAAAATTTGACGGGCCTGACTTACTTCCCGACCACGCCTGCGGCCGATGAGAAGAATGCATGAAGAACCCAATTCGCCGTCTCGGTGTCGCGCGTGCCCCGAAAGTCGCGTTGAATGCTCTGCTCCGTGAACTCGAGCGCGCGAAGAAGTGAGCGGGGAAGTGAGCGACACCGTTGAGACCAAGTGCCTTGGCTGCAACAAACCGATGCAAGTATCAGAGGAACTTGCGGGCTGCGTGCGCTGCAACGATTGCCCGTTCCCGACGGAGCCGTGTGAAACCTGCGGAAAGGTTGACCCCGAGCCGGAGCATGACTGCTGCCAGTGCGAATATTGTGTCATCCGCCGTGAGCGGGCGAAGAAGGGAGCGGGGAAGTAGATGACCGGATGTCCCCACGGCGCGCCTTATCGCACCGAATGCATCGCGTGTTTCAATGATGCAGTCCGCGCCGAACGCGAGCGCGTCCTCCGCATCATCGAGGCGGAGATCGAAACGCTGCCGATGAACGTGTACTGCGCCTCGAAATTGGACCTCCTCATCCAGCGCATCCGCAAAGGCGACCCATGAGCAACCCACTCGACGATATCGAAACTTTGATCAAACGCTTCCGCGGGACGTGGTCCAAGGCTGCGGCGCTGAGACTGCTCGAGAAGTCTCGCAAGCGAGACCGCGACCGTTGCCCCGAGTGTCACTGCGTGAGGAGCGACCCGGATGATCGACCGTTCGTGAAGACGTGTCGGAAGTGTGGGAAAACGGATACGTTTGGGGATCCGGTGCGAGCCCTGCGATGACGAGATGACGAACCGTCCTGACAACAACGCCATCGAGGTGACTACCGCCGATCCGGTTCGCCGCAGTCAGATCGCGAATCATCTGTGCGACCTCGCCGAGGCGATCGACCCACACGCGAAATGTATAATCCTGCCGTGGGATGGATCGTCTTCGGTCATCTTCACTGCGAGCAGCGCGGAACTCAGGGCGAGGATTGTTGTGGCGATGAAGAAGGCTCTCGAGACTCAGTGAACATGCGGCGAGCATCAGCGGTACCGGGTGATGGTGTGACGGAGTCAAAGGTAAAGTCATGGGAACAGTCCATTCAAATGACTATGGATGAATAACAATCTGGAGTAAAAATGGGAAACTGGAACATCACAATTCGCGGCGTCGGCGTCCACCACAATAAGAAACTTCAGAAAGATGCCAATCGTATGGCCGCAAAGTTTGTCCATGAATTGAGAGAAGCTGGTCATCATATCGTCTCTGCTTCGTTTACTCATGGAGGAGAAGACGATATATCTTCCGGTCAGACATATATTGAAGCCCGCGATAAAGTTGAAGAAAGCTGATTAAATACCCCGTGCACGACTCTGTTGAATATACTCAGCGGGAGGATCTACTTCGTTTTATCCTCTGCCGGTATGGATCTCCATCTTGGTACGCGACCGGCATGTCTCGATTTGGACAAAGAAGTACTATCAACCAGTCTTCGATTGATCGCGGTAGGATTGCTTCTACAGCTGTGCGAGCAAAAACTATTGGGGAATTAATCGTTTGCGTGGCTGATGCGTACGACATTTCTTTAACCGAATTAGGTAGGAAGTCCGGCCTTAAAGAAGGTAAGATCGGCTCTATATGCAACGGCGATGTAATTTCACATGAAGAATGGCGCCAACTAAAGGCATTCATCCAATCAATGGTGCATGATGTTTGTGCCCCAGGCTAGTGGTCCTGTAATCCTGAAATCTGCGTCTGAAATAGACGCTATGCGAGTCGCTGGTCAGGCAGCAGCGGACACTTTATGTGCTGTCGGTGCGATGATTGGTGTCGGCGTTTCTGGCCTCGATATTGATGAATTTGTTCGTTCAGATACTACATCTCGAGGCGGCACCTGCGCTCCGAAAGATTATCGAGGGTATCCCGCCCATTGTTGTGTTTCAGTTAATAATTGTATCTGCCACGGTATACCAAATAAGAGGCAACTCCAGGATGGAGATATCGTGAACGTTGATATTACAACCATCATTGACGGCTGGCATGGAGATACATCGGCCACATTTTATATTGGCGAGACAAAGTCCACAGACTCTAAGAAAGTAACTGAAGGGGCTCGGGACGCACTGACTGCCGGAATTGCGGAAGTTAAACCTGGCGCTCGGATTGGAGACATAGGGGCTGCCATTCAGCTCGTCGCTTCCGGGAGGAACCTTTCTGTCGTGACCGCTTTCGTCGGGCATGGTATTGGTCGCGGCTTCCATGAATCACCGAATGTTCCGCATTATGGGTCCCCGGGTCGTGGTTTGCGATTGAAGCCAGGCATGATCATAACCATTGAGCCAATGTTAAATATCGGCTCCCCTGATGCAGAAATAATGCAAGATGGATGGACAGCGCTGACTTTGGATAGGTCTTTATCAGCTCAGTTTGAGCATACTATTGCCGTCCTTGAAAGCGGATATGAAATACTGACTGCTAGATCTTCTTTATTGAAGAATAGTGAGATTTTTTCTGCTTAATTGGATATAGAAACTAAATTGGCGGAAATTGTACTATCGACAATTACCAAATTGTTCATATGATAAAGATGCAAATTTTGACCCGAAGCGGCTATCGTTATTCGACGATTAGATAAGTTATCATGGATATAAATTTTGGTGATAAATCCATTGAAGAATTCATATTGAATCTTCTTGAAGAGCGTCAATCTTTGCTTGAGAATTTGACTGCGACTCAAAATCGCTCGAGTCAAATTCTGCTTAAAGCTAGAGCATGGAGACAAGAAATAATCAGACTGGGTGGAAAAGACCCAGGCCCGCCTTAAAAACATCATGGTAAGAACGTTGATCGAGGTAGTTAAGGAAAGAACAATGGTAAAGAGGTTGTTTGTCGGAAATTTGCCATATAGTATGACAGAAGCGGATTTATCCAGTGCATTTGAGGAGTTTGGTCAAGTCCGCCAAGCTACTATTGTCACTGACAGGGAAAGTGGCCGCAGCCGTGGCTTTGGATTTGTCGAATATGCAGACGAAGCTGTTGCTCCCATTGCTATCCAGGCGATGAATAACACGTCTCTTGGCGGGCGAACCATCTTCGTGAATGAGGCTCACGAGAGACAGAGCGGGGGCGGTTCCCGACCACCTCGAGATTCCAATCAAGGTGGTGGAGGTCATACCGGAGGCTATTCTGCTGGAGGAGGTGGAAACGGCAACGGAAGCGGAAGCGGAAGCGGAAAAAGTAACAGTGGTAATAACCGCCGAGGCAAGAGTGGTGGCGGTCGCAATGATCGAGGACGAGATCGTGATCGTCGCCGTGATGATTGGAGAGATTGATCAGCACAATTACCTATAAGCAGATTGCCCTTCGCTTAACTTATGTGAAGGGCAATTTAGAAATTGTCGATGTCATATTGGTGATGTATGAATAGTCAATTTCGCATCGGATAACTTGATATGCGATTAATAATTCCGCTGTAAATCATGGACGGTGGAAAAATCAGTATGACATTCATCCCGCCTAAAAAGTTACCAATAATCAAGAAGCCGTTGATAATCAAGACATCAGCCACTGATAGTAGGGTTGCTGATCAAATAATTACTAGATTACTTTTAGACGGTAAATCTGTTCAGAGACAACTGGAGCGATGGGTTGGTATTAGACAGAAGAAGAAAAATCAATTCCCATCGGATAAATAAGTATATCTGACGGCCTTTTTGTTAATCATTCCGATGTGCAAGACATTTTGAATGATCCTAGCCATCCAAACCATCTGTCCATCGTCCAATCATTAAGGGACTCGCGCATCGCGCCTGGTGGTTCTTCTTTGAATATTGAAATGGAGCCATATATAACCAACCAGGTATATAATCATATTTGGATGGGAGGAGCTCCTCCCATCCGCAATTCTATTGCTGCTTATTTCGATTGCCTCGTTTTATCTGCTTGCGAGTTTCAGGTTCCTCTATGTTATATTGGAGTCCAAGTTA
>DATBQC010000043.1:0-1790 GCA_036561065.1 Methylobacter sp.
GCTTCTGTTAGGTGTTCTGTTGCTTTAACCAAATCACCATCTTGCACAGCTGCTCGAGCTTTTTTCAAATAATCATTAGCGCGGTTACGATTACGGTCAAGTTTATCATTAGCATTGATTTCTTTACTTAACTTTAATGCCTCTTTTATATCGTTTATAACGACATCGTCGCCGGCATTGTCTTTGATAGCAATCAATGCTTTAGTAACTTGACCTACAGTAGCCTCAATCCCTTCAATTGGAGTCATCCTGTTGTACATGCATGCCATGCCCAAACAGACCTCGGCATTAGCCGAAAAAGATCCTAAAGAAAGTGCCAATGTAGTCGCTACGACCGCGCTTTTTAATAATTTCATGTAATGTGTACCTCGTTGTAGTTATTTTTATTAGGGCTGCAACTGCCTAGATATTAAGCATATTTAGTTAGTTAAATGACAATGTGACCTTTATCATGACACTTGTCAATAATAAATGAATTAACTCGGATCTAGGAACATCTGCTGCGAGACAGGAGGCAAGTAGTCCCTAGAAGCGATAGGCCGTAGGATGTGTCAAATAAAGGGAATCGTGTCGTTCCAGCCATTACCTTCAGAGTGGAAAGCCTCCATGACATTATTTTCAACACGTTATGCGATCTGTGTTTTGCATGAACCTACTGGACGACCCCAGACTTTATTTGCAGGGCGAAAGCTGATAACGCGCGTCGCACCACCATCGTGCTCGGTATGAATCATCATAAACACCGCCAGTGTAAAAGAAACAGACTGAACCCGGTCGCGCCGCCACGTACCACCGAAAAATTAAAATGGTAACGCGAATAAAGCACCTCCCGTATATGAGGTCTTCTCTTGTATTTCTAGTTTTAACATGATAGCTTCAAGTCAGGATCGCATAAAATCACCGGGTTATTTTGGGTGCATTGAACGTGACCTGCGGTTTTTTGAAACAAAAAGGCTGTAAGTAGGATTCGCTGCTACGACTGCATAGATGCATAGCTGTAGGCGACTTACCGAGTTGCACTAATTTGGATGACTATTTTAATTAGAGGGTGAATATGTTGCATATCAAATCAAAAAAAATCACATTGCCGTTATGTCTTTGCGTAATATCAGCGCTGTCATCTCCAGCACTAACCCAGGCAGACACAGCAATTGTGTTGGCCGCTTCTGACACCGGGAAGATAGCTGCAAATCAGGCTGCGGATCAAAGGGCTGCGCTGGCGAAAAAGGCCGCTGAAGCGCAAAAGGCTGCTGAGGCGAAAAAAGCGGCTGAAGCGGAAAAGGGAAAAGCGGCTGCAAAATAATTGGCGTGCATGCTGCGCTGAAAGTGCCGTAGGTTGGGTTAGGCGTTAGCCTTGGCCCAACACACGCGCTACGCTAAGTTCGGCAATCGCTCCTGCTCGTGGTGCCCCCCAGTTCGTGATACTCCCGCTTGATTTTTTCCAAATCGCCGAATCCGGCAGATTCTTACCGGAACAATCCCTGTTGTATCCTGGGCAAAGCCAGCATTTCCCGTTCGGTAAAGTTTTTGATTGCTTCGAATTCGTCCTTGCTGCCGATGTCGCCGACCGGAATGATTTTAACCGGATCACGGGATAAAGTATTACCAATATTGAGAAACAACAGCTAGCGGACATTTCCAACCTGGACAGGCGCGATTTGTAGGGCGGAGTTAAGGTTAGCACCTAACTCAACCTAGTCGACTGCTTCCAAGCATGAACTTATTTTTAACCAAAACAGAAGTAAAGGTTTTTCAATCCCTCCACGCCGCTTTGTTGATATAACTGAAAG
>DATBQC010000044.1:0-2253 GCA_036561065.1 Methylobacter sp.
TTGCGCCAAGTACCAGAGAGTCGGCCCGAGGTTTTTCTGCGTCGCCAATTGGCGCGATGCAGTCAATAGATTGTCTTTGCGCTCGGCCAAATTGTCTTCAATGACACTGGATGCCTTGCGCAGTAGAGCATTGGATTGCTCCAGATATTGTTGGCGAATGACCCAGGAAACAGCCAGCATGGAGGCCAAGGCGACCACGAAGCTGATGGCAACCGCACCGAGTAGAAGTTTGTTTTTTAGTTGCCTGACTTTCATGCTTTAACTGATTTTTAATTAGCCCGGAGGTGATGGCGGTTTGGCATATGTATTATCGCGGCTATACGCATTACTTAACTTCTCTTGGGGCATAAGAAAGAACGGGCATATAGCCATCGGGCGCGATGGAGGTGTCGAACGGGTAGGCCGCATAGCTGTTCTGATCGACTAATCCAAGCTTGATCAGAATGGTATGGGGCAGCTTCTTGGTTCTCCCTTCCAGGAAATTTACCGCAGCATTGAGGGTCACCCGTGCCTGACTAACTGCTTTGGTGTCGGCGGACGCAAAAATTTCGTCCTTACGAATAAAATCGGCAATCTCATGAGTCAGATCATAGGAGACAATCCTGATTTTTCCGTTGAGTCCGGCTTCTTTGATCGGCAATATTGCAGCCGGCGCGCAACCGGTACAGCCAAGCACATAATCGAGTTCTTTGCCGTGTTCGTCGAGCAATTGCGCCGCCAATTGCGACTGCTCGATACGGTCGCTGTCGCCGTATTTGATGTCGACAATATTGACCTTGATGGCTGCTTTATGCGCCGCTTCGAGGGTACCCTCGACCTCGCCCTTGACCCAGCCTGCGTCAGAGGGGCCGGGTAACAGGGCGATATTGATCGACTTCAAACCGCGCTGCTGTGCATCGCGGATCACCCATTGTGTGGCTTCGATGCCCATGCCTTTTAGCGAGGTAGTTACCTTGATCGTCAAATCGTCGCTGGTGCTGTCGTTCGCCAGCTCGAAGACCGGGATGCCGAGTGCGCGGGCTTTTGCTATCGAGGAATTGTTGGCCGTTTGGCTGAGCGGTGAAATGACAATGGCATCGTATTTCATCGCAATGGCTTCGTCCATTTTACGTAACTGGCCTATTAAATCGCTGTATCCATCGGCCGGAAAGATGTCCACTGCGACGCCGAGGCGCTTGGCTTCGCTAATCACGCCGTAACTACAGCCGACCCAGTAAGGATCTTTCATATGAGGGAATAGGAAGGCAATGCGCCATGGCTTGCCGGCAGGTGCGGCCATTGCATAATGGCCATTGACCACATGACCGCTGGTCAATGCCTGATCTGCCGAACCTTGGCGCTTGATCGGCGGGTAAATGGAATAGACCGGAATAGGATCGAATTTGATGTCAGCGGGTGCCGCTACGGGAGCTGCTGATGCCGCGCTTAGCAAAACAGCGCATAGAATGATTTGACGGGACAAGACTTTTACAAAGCTTATTGAGTCCATGTTCACTGTTTCGAGTTTCAAGAAAGGGAGCAATTCTTCCGATGTTTTCATAGCTCATATTATCCTCCTGAATTTTGTATAAAGGAAACACAGCGTTGGTTTTGTGCAGAAAATCAACTTTTACAATTTGTATCGACTTGGAATACGGTATGCCCACCGTTAAATTGGGCAAGATTGCCTTCCTGCGTCTCCAGCACGAGATGGTAATGGTTGGTCATCTGGCAGTGAACATGACTGCGCCAGTTGAAGCGCTCGCGTATCTGCTCGAGTAATACCAGCCACGCTACACGGTCGGTATCGGACAAATAGATGGACTTCGCGCCGTCATCAGGTGAGGTGGTGTAGCCTGCTTGATAGCTCTATGCGTAAGGGGCTTGGTGCGGGCAATCGATATAGCCGGACAGTGTGGTTTTGCAAGCCCCGGCTTTCCTTTGGCAACACATTTGACGATAAAAGTGTCGGTTTAACTTTCTTTTTTCATCATTCCCAAAAATAGTTTCCGTGGATTATTGAATAACAAACGCAACGGTTGGAATGCCTTCCATCATTTTAGCGGCGAAATCCGCGATTGAGCTGGCCCCCAATTCATCTTTGAGACCTAATTTATCTTTACTACCTAATATATTGATACAATTATTCCCCTCCAGTGTCACCTCCACCGAGCCGCCATTTTTTGTAAACTGCTCGTTCTCAAATAAAAAACCCGAATGCATTTTACCCGGATGCAAATGAAAATTAAGCTGGGCAATTTCGCCTTCATACAG
>DATBQC010000045.1:0-2457 GCA_036561065.1 Methylobacter sp.
CAGCGATCAAGCTTGAAAACAGCAGCCACACCGACCCTAACCTAATTAACCAGAACAAACTAGCCGAGTTAAAAGCCGAATACAGCCGCCAGCAAGAACTTATGATGCAGGGCGACAAAAGCTTTGTTCCGCCACATTTAATGGCTGTCGCATTAAGCGATATTCTTAACAAGAATAATCAATTAACCCTGATAAAACTGGACACGTTGCCGGTAACCACCTTGCTGGAGTCCAAACAACCGCAACCAAACCCGATCTACAAACACGGGCTGGCAATCACCTTTTCCGGCAGCTACTTGGACACGTTCAATTACTTGAAAGCTCTGGAATCACTGCCTTGGCATTTTATCTGGGAAAGCATCGATTATCGGGTTAAAGATTATCCGACCGCAGAAACCACAATTAGAGCATACACACTCAGTTTTAAGGAGAGCTGGCTCGGTGTTTAGATTGGTAATAGCAATATTGCTCGCAGGGCTTATTTCCATGCCATGTAGCGCAGAATTTCGCGATCCGACTCAACCGGCCTATCCGCTGCCGCCAACTGATGATGCGCCGGCTGGCATCGGCGGTAACACTGAATTGGTTTTATCGGCCATCTGGATTTCTTCGCAATCCAGGCGAGCGACTATTAATGGCATCATAGCCAAACAAGGTCAGACCATAGAAATCAAACAAAACCCAACCTTAAATCCTAAACCGGCAAACTCCTCTACCGCTGGCAATAAAGAAAATGAGCGGATAAATAACACATTACCGCCTGCCCTGAACCAATCGAATGGAACTACGAATACGGGAACGAGCCGCCCGGCGCCGGAAAACAATGCCGACCTGCTGGAAAAGATGGCCGGCCCGATGGGAAGCTTGATAGCTCCGCCGTTTTCATCCGCAACCGAGAGTATGGACACTCCCCCGCTCCAAGGACAAAATACCCTGCAACAAGCGAATACCGCTCAGCGCCCGGTAGCGACTTCACACACGGCTCAGCCTCCTGCATCCACGCAATCGTCAAACACCGTCCCGAAACAGGTTCGCTCAAGCACCATTAAAATTATCGGCATACACAAGAACTCGGTCACCATCGATCAAGATGGCGAGCGCAAGACCTTGCAACTGGTGCAACGTCCCTACAAAACACAATAAATACTGGATACACGCTAAAATGAACCAAAACCGTCTGGTTATGTCTCTGGCCTTGCTACTGGCATCCTGCACCTCGCTTCAGCCAACAAAATCATCCAATGTTGCGAATGAATTTTCTGATGTCGCACCACGAGCCCATAGTAACGCCCAAACACCGGCAGCTGTTACCGACGCCCTGATCCCTGATTTCAACAAAACCATGGATACCTCACAAAATACGATGCAGCAAGCACGTCTCAATATCTCCGTATATGAAGTCAATGCCCGAGAATTTTTTATGGGCCTGGTTGTCGATACCGATGAAAACATGCTGGTGCACCCCGACGTAACCGGCACTATTTCGCTGGATCTAAAGAATGTAACCATTGCCCAAGTTCTTGATGCCGTGCAAAAGCTTTATGGTTATGATTACAAAAGAAACGATATGGGTTACATCATCTATCCTGCAACCTTGCAAACCAAAACCTTCAAGATAGACCGACTGGATTTGCTCCGGGTAGGCAACTCAAATACCAGCGTGTCGTCCGGTAAGCAAGGCGGTCAAAGCGGCTCTCAGAGCAGCAACCAACAAAACAGCAACATTCAAGGATTAGGAAGCAACCCACAGGGAATCAACGCACAGGGAAGCAATCCATTAGGCGGCGGTTATCAACAAACGTCCAATTCATCGAGCAGTTCCGTCCGCACCATTACAAAAACAGACTTCTGGCAGGAGTTGAAAGACTCTTTAAACCACATTATTGCCGTCGACCCACAGGCAACCGTCGACATTAACCAGCAATCAGGCATCGTAATTGTCCGAGCAAAACCCATGTTGTTGCGGGAAGTCGAAAGCTTCCTGTCCGCAACCCAAACCCAAATCAGTCGACAAGTCATCCTTGAAGCTAAAATATTGGAAGTTACTCTTAATGATAGCCATCAAGATGGCGTAAATTGGGAAAGCATCGTCAGAGAAGGCATCAACAAGGCGCCACTGTTGACCGGCATAGGTGCTATGAATCCCACTACAATGGCTTCTGTTTTTACCTTAGGCGGCAGTGCTGGAGATTTTCGAGCCTTTGTCGAATTAATGGAAACTCAAGGAAAAACCAATGTGCTGTCCAGCCCGAGAATTTCGACATTAAATAATCAAACTGCGATCATTAAAGTCGGCCAGGATGAATATTTCGCTTACGACATTCAAACCGGCAACACCACAGGAGGTACAGTAGGCGCAATAGGCTCAACCATTGTCAGTACACCTTATCCTAAGTTGGATGTTTTCTTTTCCGGCATAGCGCTGGACGTTACGCCACAGATAGATGACAACGAGGA
>DATBQC010000046.1:0-3204 GCA_036561065.1 Methylobacter sp.
TCTATCGGCAAAACGGGCCGGCGCCGCTGATTTTCATCATTCCGGGTTTAGCCGGTTCAGCTTATTCGGGGTCTGCAAGATTCTTGGCTGAATGGTTTGCAGACCATGGATTCCATGTGGTTATCCTCCCGTCTCCGTTCAACTGGGATTTCACGTTGGCGGCAAGTGTGTCGGGCTATCCCGGTTATACTCAGGAAGATAGCAAAGATCTCTACGCGGTGATGCAACGGGTATTGGACGACGTCAAAACCCGCTACCATGCCCGAATCGGGAAAATCGGTATGCTGGGCTATAGCGATGGTGCACTTTATACCGCTTATCTCAGCAAGCTGGATTCTGAGAAAAGGCAAATCGGTATCGATGCCTATCTTTTAATAAATCCGCCGGTGGATTTGTTCGAGGCAGCCAGAAAAATAGATCGAATGGCCGATATGGGAAAGGAATACGGGGCTAACCAAAAGACCAGGCTTGAAGCCTATGCTTTTGGCGTGTTGATGGAGGCTATGAAAAATGATACGGGAACTCTGGATTATTTTGCGAATTGGGACAAACGGCTTAGGCTCAATGACCGGCAGATTGAATACCTGATCGGGAAAAACTTTCACGATTCTGTCGGGGACGCTATATACGTGATCGATCTTGCCAATGATTTGGCGGTCTTAAAAACCCCCATCAGTTGGGGATTCCGTAGCGCTAGGCTCGAAGAGGCGCGTTCTTATAGCCTGATGGATTATGTAGAGACTTTTGTTATTCCCAGATTGAGGCGAGTCGGCAATAAAGAAATGAGCCTCAAAGCTTTGGATAAACTTAATTCAATGCGAGGTATGAAATCCACACTGGAGAATAACCAGACTGTTTTTCTGATGCATAACTTGGATGATATTTTGGTCTCTGCGGAGGATATTGCTTATTTGGAGAAGATCTTTGGCGATCGCGCGATGATTTATCCTCATGGCGGCCATCTGGGCAATCTTTGGTATCCGGAGAATAAGGAACACATATTGGACGTATTCAAACCGCTATTGCAGAGCTCGCCGGTACAGCCAAATCCTTAATATTTTAAGTTTGTTATCTTTCCGTTTTATGGACTCGCCTCACCATTAATACAGTGTATGTTCGCTACCGTACTGACTGTGTCTAGTTTTACGGTTACAGTTCTTTCAAGGTTTTGACGTGCCCCGGTTCTGGCCGAAAGCTGGGTTCTTGATCGAGATGATTAGCCCACTCTTTGATACGCTTGTTTTTTTTCTTTAGGAGAATCCTATGAATAAACCAGCTCACACTAAACACACCACGCAAGCCAGTATAGAGGCTTGTAGCCGTTGCCATCAAGTCTGCCTGCAAACCGCCATGGACTATTGCCTAAAGACCGGCGGAAAGCATGTCGAGGTGGAACACTTCCGCCTGATGATGAACTGCGCCGAGATCTGCCAGACATCGGCCAATTTTCAGCTTAGCCGCTCTCATTTTCAGCATCGTCTTTGCGAGGTCTGCGCTGAGATTTGCGAGGCATGTGCGGCAGATTGCGAGAAGATCGGCGGTATGGATGAATGTGTCGAGGCATGTCGAAACTGCGCCGCGAGTTGCCGGGAAATGGCGAGCGCTCGTCATTAAATTATAGCTATGTATCCAAGATACTCGTTGTTGTTTATGGTGTTAGCGGTAGCTATAACTGCGTGCGGCGAAGAGGCGCAGTTGCCTATTTCGGCGGGTGTCGGCGCTCATCCCCAACTGCCGCCGCCCAAGTCGACCTTGATTACTACGGTAAATATCGCGCGAGCTGTGGGCTGGCCTAAAAATGGAAAACCGGTGGCGGCAGCAGGAATGTCTGTGAACGCTTTTGCCAGTGGACTCGATCACCCGCGCTGGCTTTATGTATTGCCCAATGGCGATGTATTGGTCGCCGAGACTAATGCGCCGCCTAAACCCGCGGACGAAAAAACTATCAAAGACTGGATCATCCAGCGGTTCATGAACGAGGCCGGCGCAGACGTACCCAGCGCTAATCGCATCACGCTGCTATGCGATGCCGACGGCGACGGCGTAGCGGAAACAAGGTCGACATTCCTCGAAGGCTTAAACTCGCCGTTCGGCATGGCGCTGATAGGCAACGATTTCTACGTGGCCAACTCGGATGCGCTGATGAAATTTCCTTATACGGCAGGCGAAAAACGGATCACTCAGCAGGGGACCAAGGTAATCGATTTGCCGGCGGGTCCAATCAATTACCACTGGACCAAGAACCTCATCGCCAGCCGGGATGGGTCGCGGCTTTATGTGACGGTGGGGTCGAACAGCAATATAGGCGAGAACGGCATGGATGAGGAGGACGGCCGTGCAGCCATCTGGGAAGTGGACCCGAAGCGCGGAAGCCACCGTATCTACGCGTCCGGTCTGCGTAATCCCAACGGACTGGCCTGGGAGCCGGATGACGGAACGCTTTGGACCGTAGTCAACGAGCGCGATGAACTCGGCAGCGATCTGGTGCCCGATTACCTGACTTCGGTTCCCGACGGCAGCTTTTTCGGCTGGCCTTACAGCTATTTCGGTCAGCATCTTGACTATCGCGTGCAACTTCAACGACCGGAGTTGGTCGTCAAGGCCCGGGTGCCGGATTACGCGCTCGGGCCGCATACTGCTTCGCTCGGCCTGGCTTTTTCCCAGAGTAACGCATGGCCTGCGCCATTTAATAACGGCGTGTTCATCGGCCAGCACGGTTCATGGAACCGTAAGCCGTTTAGCGGCTACCGGGTTATCTTTGTTCCTTTCAAAGCAGGCAAGCCCTTCGGTGATCCGTTCGATGTGCTGACGGGCTTTCTTAGCGCCGGTGGCGATGCGTTCGGGAGGCCCGTCGGCGTCGCGCTAGACCGGCAATCGGCGCTGCTGGTTGCCGATGACGTAGGCAATATCGTCTGGCGCGTAACTGCCGCGGCCATGTCCGATTCAATTCGGACAACATCGGCAAAGCGTTAAATAGATTTTTTCGGAGGTAAGGCATGCCCTATAAAAAATTAACCGATTTGCCCGCAAGTGTACGGGAACATTTACCGACACACGCCCAGGAAATTTATCTAGCAGCTTATAACAATGCTTGGGAGGAATATGGGCAGGATGAAGAACGGGCGCACCGGGTGGCTTGGAGTGCGGTCAAAAAGAAATATGGGAAGGATGAAGCCAGCGGGCAATGGGAAGCCAAACATAAGG
>DATBQC010000047.1:0-2961 GCA_036561065.1 Methylobacter sp.
GCTGGCTGGCAGCCGACAGGGGAAGGCGTTTACATGGCTCGTACCCGTCATTTGTCAGCACTGGAAACTGTAAAGACACATTTGGATCTGGCAACTGTAAGGCTCTCACAGCCAGAGCTTGTGGCAGAGGAGTTGCGCCTAGCCCAAGAGGCCTTAAATACAATTACCGGTGAATATACTCCAGATGATTTGTTGGGGGAGATTTTTAGCCGTTTTTGTATTGGGAAATAAAAACAATATCTTATAGCGTGTGAGGTTGAGATTATTAGCCTACGTTCCACGTGAAACATAAGTTGAATGGATGCTGCTAATTCAACGTTGGGCTACCAACGGTCCCGGAAAGTGTGGAGTTGGATTGCAGCTGGCGGGACTTCATGTTTAATTCGGTATGAATTTTTCCGGAAATATTCTGATTGTTTTGAATGTCGACCTCACCGATTGCCTTAAGCTGGCCGGCTTCTAGGGCTAGCTGTTTGAATTGGTAATGCCCGTCTTTCAGTGCCAGGCTACCTGAGAAACTATCAAAGTGTGTCGATACACCACCACCCTGTTTATTGCCACCGATTTGTAAGGTATGCACGAGGTCTATTCTGTCTATATAACCATCACTAGCTTCAAAGTTCGCATTTATTTCGGGAGTTACAATTAATTTGGCTGGGTCGTTTGCTTTCATGGAAAAAGTGCCAATCGCATTGAGCCGACCTTTAAGGGAGGCCTGTTCGCTGAATACGGGGATTATTTTCTCTAGATTAACTTTGGCTAATTGAAAACTACCGGCTGCGTTCCATGAGTCTGTCCAGTTAATATTGAATTGCGCATTGACGGTGCCGCCATATAGTTTGGCTTCCGCTTGAGTCAGATTGGCTTGGCCCCTAGTGGCCGTGCCACGTACAGTGAGCTCATCAAATACCACCGCTGGACCTAGTGGAGCCTGCCAATCCTGCGCTGTTAGGTTAATCTCATAATCATTATTGTGCGGTGTGATTACAGCAGTCATGTGGTTGTTTTCATTGCTGATGGTCGTATTTATAAGGCCGCCAGCATCATCAAACTTGATATCTGCATTGAGCATGGGTAAGTCAAAATCATGAGTTTTAACCAAGGTTTTACCTAAGTAAACTTGGCCAATTTTCAATTTACCAAGTTTGTTAGTGGACGCGATCCAGCCCATGGGGCGAATCAGATTATCCTGATCTATGGTTAGGGATTCAATTCGTATGGATTTGAGAGTTTTTACTTCTGAAAAGGCGCTTGATAACTCAGGATAGACGCTGATGTCACTAGCTTTAATGTCCATCAATTCACCGATAGTGACATCTGTTAGCACTAGATGTGGTTGTGGCCATAGTGATGCATGTACACCTTTTACGATGACGGGCTCCTGTATGCTTTCGGAAGCAAGTTTTTGGATAGGGTTAACCAGCATACTGAGATTAATTAGCTGGGCTAATACCAACAAGAGCAAAACAATAACAGATAACGAAATGGCTAATCTTTTAGAGGCAGAAAAAATGGGAGCCAGCAAGGCATGAATATCAACGGGGCCTCGTTCGGCCCTTATTCTTGCCTTCTCTTCCGCTTTGGCTCGGGCCTTTTCCTCAGCCTCCAGTTTTGCACGTAACTTAGCTTCGGCCTTCCTCTCTGCTTCGGCTAGTTTCTGTGCCCTGCGCTCTGCATCAGCGAGAGCTTTTGCTTCAGCTTCCAGTTTGGCGCGGGCCTCAGCAGCTTCTTTAGCCAAGCGTTTGGTTTCAAGCCGTACCTTCTCCTCTGCCTCGCGCTTGGCGCGTTCTTCCTCCGCCATACGAGCCTTGCGTTCTGCTTCTAACCGCTCTTTTTCCTCGGCCTCTGCCTTGGCTCTTGCTTTGGCCTTTTCGCGCGCTTTACGCTCTGTTTCAATTCTTGCCTTTTCTTCGGCCTCTCGTCGTGCGCGCGTCTCTGCCTCCTCACGAGCTTTGCGCATGGCTTCCTCACGTGCCTTGATCTCCGCTTCGAGCCTTGCTTTTTCTTCAGCTTCGCGTTTGGCACGCGTTAATGCTTCTTCGTGAGCCTTAAGCTCTGCTTCCTCGCGGGCTTTGCGCTCCGCCCGTAGACGCTCCTTTTCCTGTGCTTCACGTCTGGCTGTAGCTTCGTTTTCTTCACGCGCCTTACGCTCAGCTTCAGCACGAGCAATTATTTGAGCTTTTATTTCTGCGTCTACGCGAGCTTTTTCTTCTGCCTCTGCTTTGGCTCGGATAGCGGTCTCATCGTGAAGTTTGATTTCGGCCCCGAGTTTTTGGCGAGCTGCGGCTTCTTCTCGAGTTTTTCGTATGGCTTCTTCGCTAGCTTTTATTTCTGCTTCTATGCGTGCTCGTTCACGAGCTACGGCTTCGTTATTTACATCGAGCCCCGATGTGGCTGAGTCTGTTGCTGACTGGGCTTGAGGTGCAGCTTCTGTGGCTAATTCGCCATCCAACGGGTCCGTAGTTTGGGCAAGAAAATCCACGGTATTAAGCATAGATAACTCAGATTGTTTCAGTTCGTGCGTAGCCGTGGCTAGCCTGGCCTGCTCTTCGGCATAGGCCTTAGCACGGGCTTCGGCTTCCCTTTGTTCACGTTCTTTCCTGGCGTTCTCATCCTCGTCAGGGGTTGAGGCGCTCAAGAAGTCTTCGGCGCTGATTTCTTCAACTTCTATGGGTTTGCGGATTTCAAATTGCGAGGGTGTAAGCAAAGAGTCTTCAGTGGTTTCCTTGATATAGCCTTCATTAAAAAGCTCAGTGATTATTTCATCGAACTTTTTCTCCGTCAGTTTGCCAACCTCGGCCAAAATTGATTCGAGAGTTGATTTGCCATTTATAGATGAGAGAATTCGTAAGTAATGGCTGGATAAGGCTCTGCTCTTCGAGGAGACCGCTCGCGAACCCTTGGTGGTTTTGTTATACACCCTGGACAAATTCATTTGATAAATTCCTGCCTAATTAAGCT
>DATBQC010000048.1:0-10207 GCA_036561065.1 Methylobacter sp.
GACAAACAAGTTTATCTGGGGATCAGTAAACGCGGGAACCGCTATATACGCACTTTGCTGATTCATGGCGCTCGATCCGTGTTAAAAAACTGTACGAAAAAAACCGATAAGCTGAGCTTATGGCTACAAGCCTTAATGGCACGGCGCGGTTTTAATAAAGCCGCGGTTGCACTTGCCAATAAAAATGCGCGGATATTATGGGCGATGGCGAACAAAAACAAAGCTTATGAAGCATTGGTCGCCTAGGCCATGAAAAAAAACCGGGTTATCCACAGACTTTTAAGAGTCAAACCGAGTAAAACAGAATTGCTAAGGTAAGTTAACACCATTTGATGACAAAAACAGGTCAGACCGGCGCTTTCATAACCCGTTCAACCCAGAGATTCTTTGAAATCGTTAGGCTGGTTGAGGTGAAAGTGCGCGGATAGATTCATCAGGAGTCCTGAGGTAATAAAACCTCTTTCAAGAGACCGGATATATGGCTGCATATCATGATCTTTGTTGATGGCATCACAATGAAAACTTATCTTGCAATAATCGAGGAATCCATATATGGGTAGAGCATCGCGAAACCCAGATTACGATGTCGGCCAATGCTGGGTTTCATTGCATTCAACCCAGCCTACCGGTATCACACGCTACTCCCATGATTGTTCGACAATAGCTGGAGGCGCGGCCCAATCCGGCGGATAAATTCCGCGTTTTACACAACGATGGAAAGACGAATACGGCCAATCCGCAACTTTTGCTACATAACCGTGTTTTACCGGATTGTAATGAATGTAATCGAAATGGCGTTGGTAATCGATGTCGTCCCTGATCAAATGCTCCCAATACCGGCGTTGCCATATGCCCCTTTCGTTTTTGCGTTGTCGACTGGCGGAAACACGCTCTCCCGAAACAATGTGCCGCGAAAAATGCGCCTTGATCAACCGCCAACGTAACGAAAAACCATCATCGCCTTCGGGCAATCGCCATAAACAATGTAAATGTTCCGGCAACACCACAATCGCCTCGATCACAAAGGGGTGGCGTTGTTGCGTGTACCTGAAAGCTTGACGTAGCGTATCGATATTGCGGAGCAATAAATCATTTTGCCCGCGTTCGGCAAGATTAACGGTGAAAAAATAAATACCGCCTTGCAGGCGGCTACGGATATAGGTTCGCATACCGTGAGTGTAGGCAAAATCTAGCGAACTGACAACTGGGTCGGGGGACACTGTAACGCTGTAAGACGGATCATCGTAAGGTGTATTCGCCGTTAGGCAATCCGCCATGATCGGAGCCTTGAACTTGATCCCCTCTCGGATTGTTCCAAATGGGGATTTTTTTATGCCCGATTGTATTGAATATTGTGCGTATGTGGCGGTTTGCTCGGCAACTGCTCCTGCGTCGCCTAAAGCACCTACTGTTGGTGTTCTACCTCCTGCATCCATGCAGTTGTAGCGCGAAACCGCCCTACAACGCTACAATTAAGACTTATCGTTTGGAGGGTATGTAATGTCACTACAATTTGAGATTTTAGAAGCCGAGGTATTAAAACTTGTACCCGCCGAGCGTGCGCTATTAGCGGAGCACATTATCGCCAGCCTTGATGAAGATAACGAAATCGAATCAGCTTGGGCTGTTGAAGTTGAAAGGCGTGTTGCCGAGATCGAGAGTGGGACGGTTGTTGGCATGCCGTTCGAAGAAGTGATCGCACAAGCTCGTGCAGCTTTGAAGTGAAAATAATCGTTCACCCGGCCGCTACTGCCGATCTGAATAATGCGGCGGCTTTCTATTCTGAGCAGGCAAATAAACAGCTTGGCTTGGCACTCATCACAGAGCTTGAAAAAGCAACCTCGCTTTTGTCGGGCAATCCGGAGTTAGGTACACCATGGGTTTCCGGTACACGTCGCTTTGTTTTGCGTCGGTTCCCTTTTAACATTGTGTATCGTCTTTTCCCTGACCATCTTTTCATAATAGCAATTGCGCATCAGAAACGTCGCCCTGGCTACTGGCAGCGGCGAAAATAAAAGAAGATACGGAACCATGTCTTTCATTGTGCATTTCATCTAAAACAAAACTTGATTATGCACACATTCAATACACTTTGACGCCCGTATAGTCAGGTTCACTTTTTGTCTCGTTCCCACGCGCTGCGTGGGAACGCAGTCAAGGCGCGCTGCGCCGCGAGTCGAGTTTAAGCATGCCGGAATGCAGAGTATATCAATGAGGGGACGCAAGCGTGGGAATGAGGAAAACTCGATTAAAGGCAAGCCTAGGGTTTTGCATAGTGCATTTTCCTAAACAGAACAACCATCAGCTAAAGTTGGTGGTTGTTCTGCTCTGAAGTTCTGTATGATATGGCCCAACACAACAGCATGGTGAGGTGTCCACTATGAACCAAAAACAGTTATTTGATCAGGCGTTAAAGCTGCCGCTAGCAGATAGAGCGGCTTTAGCCGAGTAACTGCTCGCCAGTCTCGATCAGCCTGATCCGCAAATGGATGAATTAATAGCCATTGAAGCCGAACGCAGAATTGATGCTTACGACAACGGCGAAATGCGTTCAATACCGGTCGACCAAGTTTTCAGCCGATTGGAATCGAATTGAAAGTCGGTTTTCTCGAAGCTTCGGAATGCGAACTGCAATGCGCAATGGATTACTACAACCAACAAAAACAAGGTTTGGGACATGAGTTTCTTGCAGAGATAAAAGCCGCAGTAGGCCCCGCATAATCGACTTTCCTGAAGCATGGCAGCCGCTAAGTAAACGAACCCGACGCTGCCTGACTCGCCGATTTCCATATGGAGTGATTTATCAAATCCGCGACGAAGAAATATTAATTATCGCTGTTAGTCATTTACATCAAAGGCCGATGCACTGGAAAGATCGGTTGTAGCTTTGATGAAGCAAGTCGGGTACGCTACGCTGGAACCACAGGGTCGCCCAATCCGGTAATCTACATGAATTTACTGGGATCTATGTTCCATTTATCAAGAGACTCGTAGTTGACAATCTTGTCACCCCCGCCCTGGCCTAGAGGCTTTGCCAAGTCGATGTCATTCGGGGTGATGAAATAATGTTTCTTGGCATCAAAAACGATACGCACCTGGGGTCTGGTCATATCCGTTTCGCACTGTTCGATGACGATACCGATCTTGCCGCTTTCCAGCATCACCAGAGTGCCGACCGGATAGATACCGACGGTGCGAATGAACGTGTGCAGCAGTTTGGGGTTAAAGTGAAATTTGCTCCATTCAAACATTTTCCTGATCGCAACGGTAGGCTCCATGCCTTTGTGGTAACAGCGATCGGCAGTAATCGCATCGTAAACATCGACGATGGATGCCATTTGTCCGTAGATCGACATTTCCAAGTTCTTCAGTTTTAGCGGGTAGCCGCTGCCATCAAAGCGCTCATGGTGCTGGGAGGCAACATCGAAAGACACCTGAGCGATGCCGGACGTCTTTCTCAGGATACTACAGCCATGCACTACGTGTGACTTCATAATTACGAATTCTTCTTCGGTCAGCGCGCCAGGTTTATTCAATATTTCATGCGGCACCTTGGTTTTACCGATGTCATGCAACATGCCGCCGACGCCGAGCTGTTTTATTACGTCACGATTAAAATCCAGTGCGTGGGCGAAAGAGATCAGCAATGCACCAACACTGACAGAGTGGAGAAAAGTGTAATCGTCCTTGTTTTTGATCCTGCACAAGCTAAGCATGGCATCCTTGTTGCGCAGTATCGAATTGGCCATTTTCTCGACCACGGGGTCAATCCGCTCCAGTTCAATCTGCTTGCCGATGCGCACATCGTGCATGACGTTAGATATGATTTTATTAGCTTCGCTGTATACTTTTCTGGATCTCTTAAGCTCTTCTGACAGCGTGGAGGATGCTCTAATCGGCTTAGCTCGTTGGACCATTTCTATCATTTTAAGCTCAATCTCGGCATTGACTTCAGTTTCGGTGGGCGCATTGATCACATCCAGCCCTTTAAGCGTGTCGATATACACTTCACGGACACCGAGGTCAGCGATTTTTTCGACTACTTTATCGTTCTTAATTTTGAGCGTCCCCACCAGAAAAGGATGTTCCATCCAGGCGCAATTTATGTCGTGAATAAACATGCCAGGTTTGAGTTGTTGGATACTAATTTTTTTGATCATGGCATTAATTCTATCTATAAAGGATTCGCTCAACCTTAAAGTTGAGCATCGCGCGATTCCGGTGAGGCGTTTATCTAACTTATAACCATATGAATAAAATTGATTTTACATTTAAAGTTTATCGAATTTTATACTACTCCCCTTTTTCAAAAACCGTATATTTTTAAGTTGGAGAAACTAATCATAGATCAGGTTCTTCATTGTGCATGCATCTAAAACAAAACCTGATCATGCTCAATTGGTTCTGCCCATGCAGTCGTGCTCACGTTCTGCATCCCTATAGGCAAAGGACACAAGCTTGAAGTTTCAATAGTTGGCTTGCACTATTATTGCCCGCTTAACTGCGCCGGCAAATTATTTACGCACTATTTTAGAGCATAAAATTTAGGCGTAGGCCGAAATAAGCCCACCCAAGCCTGTCCTGAGCTTGTCGAAGCGGCCTGTACTGAACCCTTCGGCTTTGCTCAGGAGAATCTTGTCTAAGGATGTAGCGCGAGGTAGCGTTTCCGGCTTGCTGGATACTGCGTTGCCGGAAACGCCAGTTCTTGCTGACGCGCCTCGACAAGCTCAAGACAGGCTCGAACCGGCTTATTCCGGCCCACTGAATTAAAATCGGCATGCTGCTTGCTAATGGTATTGCAAACACCCATCATTTGATGGCATTCACTCATAGGAACACCGGATGAAAAAACGCTTGGTCGTGATCGGCAACGGCATGGCGGGGATGCGTACCGTAGAAGAATTGCTAACCGCCGCGCCGGATAAATACGACATTACCGTGTTCGGTACTGAACCTTACGGTAACTATAACCGCATCATGCTGTCCTCGGTACTGTGCGGGGAAAAAACCATTGAGGATATTGTGATCAATAACCGCCAATGGTACATCGACAACGGCATAACTCTGCATGCGGGTGAAGGAAAAACTGCGGTGCATATAGACCGAAAAAAAAGGGATGTTTATGCGCAAGACGGCACGGTTGCCAGCTATGACCGGCTGCTGATTGCAACCGGCTCCAAGGCCGTCATTCCGCAGATTCGCGGCAACGACCTGGATGGCGTGATCAGCTTTCGGGACATTTTCGATGTTAACAAAATGCTTAGCTACTGCCGCAGCCATAACAAAGCCGTAGTCTTGGGCGGTGGGTTGTTGGGGCTGGAAGCCGCTAACGGGTTGGTTTCAAGAGGCATGGATGTCACTGTGATTCATAACCATGAAATCTTGCTGAACCGGCAAATGGACAGGCCCGCAGCAAAAATGCTGCAAACGGAACTGGAGCAACGCGGCCTAAAATTTAAAATGGCCGCCAAACTCAAGCAATTATTGGGTGATAAAAGCGGTCATATCACTGCGGTAAGTTTGGATGACGGCAGCCAACTGGAATGCGACCTGTTTATTACTGCAATCGGTGTGCGCCCCAATATGGCGCTGGCTCAAAAAGCAGGGATTTATTGCGAGCGCGGCATCGTCGTCAATGACACCTTACAAAGCTTCGATCCCAGTGTTTACGCCGTCGGCGAATGCATCCAGCATCGCGGCGATACCTTCGGTCTGGTCGCACCGTTGTTTGAGCAGGCCAAAGTGTGCGCCAATCATCTCAGCGGGCATGGCGCTGCGGAATACGTCACCTTGCCGACCGCGACCAAGCTTAAGGTGACCGGCATCAACCTGTTTTCAGTCGGCGACTTTCAAGGCGATGAGCGCAGTGAAAGCATCTGCTTTACCGATCCGGCTCTAGGCATTTATAAAAAGCTGGTTATTAACGCTAACAAGCTGATCGGCGCGGTGCTGTACGGCGACACGGCTGATGGCGGTTGGTATCAGCAATTGCTGGAAAAAGAAGAAAACATTTCCGGCATAAGAGATGCGCTGATTTTTGGTAAAGCTTATGTGGCTTTGTAGGGTACGCTGTGCGTACCCTATAAGACCCTCGTTCCCACGCGCCGCGTGGGAACGCAGTCAAGGTGCGCTGCGCCGCGAATCACATCAACGTTTTGCGTATATGAGACGCGGCGCGTCCAGCACTGCATTACCACGCAACGCGTGGGAACGAGGAAACTGTTTTAATGAATAAACCCATACAAACCACTTGCCCCTACTGCGGCGTAGGCTGCGGCATCAGCGCTAAGGTCGATGCGGCACATCATCGCCTTAAAATCAGCGGCGATGCCACGCATCCGGCTAATTTCGGGCGGCTTTGCTCCAAAGGTTCGGCGCTCGGCGAAACAGTCGAACTGAAAGGCCGACTGTTGCAACCGAAAGTGTACGGCCGCGACACCAGTTGGACCGAGGCGCTGGATCTGGTCGCCGATTCCTTCTTCAGCGTTATCGATAAATACGGTGCGGATGCGGTGGCTATTTACGGCTCCGGGCAATTGTTAACCGAAGATTATTATGTCGCCAACAAGCTGATGAAAGGCTTTATCGGCAGCGGCAATATGGATACCAACAGCCGCTTGTGCATGTCGTCTTCGGTCGCCGGGCATAAACGCGCATTCGGCTCCGATACCGTGCCGGGCTGTTATGAGGATTTCGAACAGGCCGAAATGATCGTGCTGATCGGCTCGAATGCCGCATGGTGTCATCCGGTCAGTTTCCAGCGGATACGCGCGGCCAAGGAAGCCAATCCGGCGTTAAAAATCGTCGTGATCGACCCGCGCCGTACCGTCAGTTGCGACATTGCTGATTTGCATTTACCGCTGGCGAGCGGCAGCGACGCTGCCTTGTTTAACGGCTTGCTGCATTTTTTGAGCGAGCAAAATTCGCTGGATTCGGCTTATATCAAAGCCCATACCGAAGGCTTTGAGCCAGCCCTGGCTGCCGCCGGTATCGGTATTGAACAAGTCGCAGATACTTGTAAATTAGATAAAGACGACCTGCACCGTTTTTACGGCTGGTTTGCCGGGCATAAAAAAGTCATCAGCCTGTACAGCCAGGGCATCAATCAATCGTCATCCGGCACCGACAAGGTCAACGCCATTATCAATTGCCATTTGGCGACGGGCAGCATAGGCAAGCCTGGGTGCGGGCCATTCTCGCTGACCGGGCAACCGAACGCGATGGGCGGGCGTGAAGTCGGCGGTTTATCGCATCAACTGGCCGCGCACATGGATTTTTCCAATGCCAACGATATAGATCGGGTCGCACGGTTTTGGAATACCCAAAACATCGCTAAAAACCCCGGCTATCCCGCCGTGGAACTGTTCGATGCCATTTACGACGGCAAAGTCAAAGCCGTGTGGATTATGGGCACCAATCCCGTGGTCAGTCTGCCTGATGCCGACAAAGTTAAACTGGCCTTACAAGGCTGCGAGTTTGTGGTGGTGTCCGATTGTATCGCAGATACCGATACCACCGCCCTGGCGCATGTGCTACTGCCCGCGCAAGGCTGGAGCGAAAAAGACGGCACGGTCACCAATTCCGAGCGGCGGATTTCACGGCAACGAGCGCTATTTAAACCGGCCGGCAGCGCCAAACCCGATTGGTGGATTATCACTCAAGTGGCCCGGCGCATGGGTTTTGAACAGGCATTTCATTATCAAAGCCCGGTAGAGATTTTCCGCGAACATGCCGCGCTGTCCGGCTTTGAAAATAACGGAGCTCGCGATTTCGACATATCGGCGTTTGCGGACATTACTCAGCAGGATTACGATCAACTGCAACCGACCCAATGGCCGGTTAATCAGACCTATCCGCAAGGCAGGGCCAGGCTGTTCGATGACGGGCGATTTTTTACCGAATCGGGCAAAGCCCAATTTATCGCGATTACGCCGCGCACGCCTGTCAACCTGCCGGATCAGGATTACCCGTTGATTTTAAATACCGGCCGCTTGCGCGACCAATGGCACACCATGACCCGCACGGCGATTGCAGCGCAGCTTAACCAGCACAAGCCTGAGCCTTTTGTCGAAGTACATCCGGTTGATGCCGAGCGCTATGGATTAATTGCCAACAGTCTGGCAACTATAGAAAGCTTTTGGGGAACTATGCTTGCGCGGGTGCAGATTACCGAAAGCCAACTTCCGGGCAGCCTCTTTGTCCCGATGCATTGGACCGAACAATACGCCAGTCGGGGACGCATGGGTGCGTTAGTCAATGCCGTGGTCGACCCGATTTCCAAGCAACCGGAAAGCAAGCACACACCGGCACGCATCAAGGCTTACCAATCCGCCTGGCAGGGTTTTATCCTGTCCCGCCGCGAACTGAATATCAGCGCACCGGACTACTGGGTAAAAAGCAAAGGCGAAAAATTTTATCGCTACGAACTGGCCGGGCTTACGTTGCCTGAAAACTGGCAGGATTGGACGAAAAACATCCTCTGCGACAACGATGGTGCAACACCACAATGGCAGGAATACCAAGACTCAGGTAGAGGTAATTACAGAGCCGCACTGTTTGTGAACAATCAGTTGGAAAGCGTGATTTTTATCACCTCCGGATCTGCGTTGCCGGAACGTAACTGGCTGACCGGCCTGTTTGCAAAATCAGAATTGGAAAAATCGGAACGCATGGCGTTACTGACCGGTCGCCCGCCCGTAGGCGTCGCCGATGTCGGCACCATTGTTTGCGCCTGTTTTAATGTCGGGGAAAAAACCATACTGGCCGCGATTAAGGAAAAAGGTCTCAAAACGCATCAGGAAGTTGGACGTTGCCTAAAAGCGGGAACCAACTGTGGCTCCTGTGTCCCGGAGATTAAAGCGTTGTTGTGAGGGAAATTTGGCTTGTTGGCTAATCGTGCCGGTGTTGAGTATATAATGGCTTCAAGTTAAAGCCGATTGGATCGCCGGATTTTATGAAAATTCCACACATACCATCAAAAATTAAAACAGCTGTCCTTATAGTGGGCGGCCTTCTCGGCATCTATGCCGCGCTGGGCTTTTATGTGTTGCCGGCGCTGATCAAGTCGAAACTGCCGACACTGATCCAGCAGCAAACCGGCAGGAAGGCGTCTATTTCTACGGTTCGGTTTAATCCCTTTTCACTACAGTTAAGCTTACAGGGATTTGAGCTCCAAGAGCCGGGCGGCCAGCTGTTTGCCCGATTTGATGATTTTTTTATCGACATCAATGCGCTGCATTCCATCGCTCAGACTGGACTGGCTGTTGACAAGGTGTCGCTGACCAAGCCGGTAGTCCGTATCGCCAAAAATAAGGATAGGACATTCAATTTTAAAGACCTGTTCAAGAATAACAACGAGGCTACACAGGGGGGCGGCAAAATTTTCCCGCTAAACATCGTAAAGCTGTCGATAGCCGAGGGCAAACTGGACTGGGAAGATGCGCATTTTAACAGCACAGAAAAGGAAACGGTTTATCCGATCAATCTCGTTATTAATGACTTAACAACTCAGGTGGATAAGCCGTCCAGTTTAAGTCTAACCCTGGAATTAAATTCGGGCGGCAAGCTCGATTGGCAAGGTACTATCGGCCTCAACCCGCTGTCTTCATCCGGGCATATCAAACTGGAGAAGGTACAACTGCCGAGAATCCGGGCTCTTGCCCTGCAAGATTTTGTACAACTGGATTTACAAGGATATGAACTGTTCGAGGCCGATTACAAGGCCAATCATGTCGATAATAAATTTAACGTAAACCTCAGCCAGGGCAAGTTTGAACTGCACGATTTTCAAGTTGCTGCATCTGCGCAGGATAAAGCGCTGGTTAAAATGGTTAAGTTTGCTGTGCAAGGAATCGGTTTTAATCTTGAAAAGCACGAACTGACGGTCGAATCGGTTTCTGCAGATGATGCGGATTTTAAGGCATGGTTGAGTCCAGAGGGTGTTTTCAGTTATCAGCCCTTATTGCCGGTTGCAAAAGCTGAAGCCCCTCCCAGTGAGCCAGTGGAAAAGACCTCATGGAGCATCAAGGTCAATAATATCGCACTCAATAATTGCGGCCTTACTTTTGAAGATCAGACGCTAAAAAAACCGATCACCATTACCGCCAAGCCTATCAATTTTAAGCTGACGGATTACAGCAATCAGGCCGCTGCGGGGCTGCCTTTTCAGCTCAGCGCAGGAATTAACGAAACCGGCTCGATAAAGCTG
>DATBQC010000049.1:0-5866 GCA_036561065.1 Methylobacter sp.
CATCGCCCGCATCCAGGCTGTGCTCTTTCTCCCTGATTGCAAAATGCAGTTGATCGCCTAATTCCCTGTCCACAACGCCGATCAGAATCAGATTATGCTTTTCATTCAACTTTAAGTCACTGGTTTTGGTATTTTCCAGACAAGAACCTTTAGGGATTTCTATTTGCGCCATATTCAAATCATGCCGCCCGAAAACGGTATTATCCAAGATATTGGTAATATCCGGCTTGGTTAGCATTTCGTGGGTTTTCCTGCCGCAAATTTCATAAGGGTCGATGATTTTATTCGCGCCTGCGGCCAATAACTTTTCGGCCGACTCCGGGTCGTCGACAATGGCGACGATGGTAATGTCTTTATCAATCGCCCGCGCCGAAATGGTTAAAAACACGTTATCGAAATCCCTGGGATAAAAACAGAACAGGGTATCGACATCAGTGCCTATGCCTATAGAGCGAAGCGCATCGTCATTGCGAAAATCAATGACTTTGGTTTCAAAACCTTTTTCTGCAACCAGCGCGGCTTCGGCATCGTTTTTACCGATAAAAACGATACTGCATTGCTCCTGATGCAATCTGCTCATCGCTTCCAATGACATGATGCTGTAACCGAATATGGCTATGCGCTTCATCGTTTTCTCCCCGTTTTTAACCGGCTTTTTTCGATCTGATCGCGAAAATAATCTATCGCGTACTCCCTGCCCATAACGACCAGCAAGTCGCCGTCGCGCAAGACAAAGTGCGGCTCGGGATTAAAATAAAAATGCTGGTTTTTTATCGGGTAGCTGTTCTTATGTTTTTGATGCTCCGGATTGGCGCTGATAATGCCCAGCAACATTAATTTCCGTTGTTCCAAATCGATCCCGGCGATATTCATCCCTTCGATGAATGAACCGGGATGCACGCATAAGGTTTCCATGATGATATGGCTTTCCTCCCGGATGATACCCAAAATCGCCTCAAAAGCCACCGGCTGGCCGATATATTCGGCAACCACCATGCCTGCGATTTCAAATGGCTGTATCACATTGCTGGCACCGGCCTGATAAAGTTTTTTGACGTTATCCTGATTGTTGGCTCGGGAAATAATCCGGACATCCGGGTTTAAATGACGACTGGTCAGCGTGATATAAACATTGATCACATCATCGCCGGTTGTGCAGATAACCGCCGTTGCGCCCTTGTTAATGCCCGCATTCTGGATCACGCCGTTTTTGCTGGCATCCTCATGAATAACCAAGTAACCCAGCCGCTTTGCTTTCAACACGTTGGCTTCCTTGGTGTCAATGATGACAAAATGCAGCCGGTCTTTTTTCAGCTGTGCTGCGATATGCTGCCCGACGCGGCCAAACCCGCAAATGATAATAAAACTGTCGAAGCGGTGCAGTTCCGCGTAAGTGCTGCTCTCGCGCAATTCATCCATCTCCTCGTTAAATGCCGCAACGATGATGGAAATAAGAAAAGACAAGACGCCCAGACCTATCAGAATCAAGGCCATCGCAACGATTCGCCCGCCGGTAGTCTGCGGCGTAATATCGCCATAACCGACGGTCGCAACGGTCACAATCGCCCAGTAAAAAGCATCGAACAGGTTTTTAACCTGGCCGCCATTAGCGGGTTTTTCAAATAAATAAATGCCGGTAGTGGCTACAAACACCAGAAAGCCCAGAAAAAGCCCCAAGGTAACCAGCTCAAAACGCCTGCTGGCTATGACGTTGGCAAATAATTTAATGCTATCGAAATAACGGAACAGCTTAAACAACCGAAAGATCAGGAAAACTCTTAATATCCGTAACGGTCTGTAACTGGGCAAAATGGCAAGCAAATCGATCAGGGCCAGGGGACTGAAAACATACTGTATTTTTTTGCCGAGGATGATTCCGGCCACCTTGCCCAGCGGAAAAGGCACATTCAAATATTTAGCCTTTTCATAATGTTCAAGGATGATTTTATGATTGTCGCTATATACCCAGCCCCGCAACAGGTATTCAACGATAAACAGGCTGATGACACCATGCTCAAACAGCACCTCGCTATCGCTTAATTTATTATCCACCTCATAAATCAGCAGAAAAACGCTGAGCATCACCAGGCAAATCATAAAAACATCGAAATAAGATTTAAGTCGGCTGTTCGGGTTCTCCAACAGATTGTAAAAAAACAGCTTGGCACATTGGTAGCGCCTTGATGTTTTCAGGAAGTAAGCAAAATAAACAATCAGTCGTGTGAACATGTTGTCTCCTCAGAATCATCCATATTTTTAATCATGTTTTTTAAACTTCACGACCTTGTTCAAAGGACTCAGATTGATTTCATCGATCACTATCTGTGTCCGTGAGTTCAACACGTAAGACACCGCTTCGGCGACATCTTCCGGCTCTATGAAATTGCTCGGCTCATCGCCCGGCTCAAAAGACAATGACTCAAAAAATTCAGTTTTAACCATACCGGGATTAATCAGGCACACCCGCACATTGCTTTTGCCGCACTCTTCACGCAAGGCCTGGGTAAAGCCACGCACCGCAAACTTGCTGGCGCAATATATTGCGCCTTTGCGGCTGCCTTTTAACGCAGCTTCCGAGCCGATAAAAATCAAATCGCCGTGATCTTTGCGCTTTAACGCGGGCAGCAGCGCACGAACTAAAAAAGCTTGGCTGGTAAAGTTCAAGGTCATCAGGTCTTCAATTTGTCCATAGGAAAACTCTTCCACCGAACCGAACTGTCCCCGCCCGGCACAAAAAACCACGGCATCGATTTCCGGGCAGGCTCGCTCCAATTCGCGAATTTTTTGCGGTAAATCGCTTAACCGGCTTAAATCCAGTTGCACGGGGGTGAAGTTATCCATCTTCAGGACAAACTTGCCGCTATCTCGAGACACGCCGATTACCTGGTGTCCTTGTTGCAATAAATTCCTGGCGATGGCGCGGCCGATGCCGGAGCTGGCGCCGGTCACCAGAACGGTGCGTTTTATAGGGTTCATGGGTAACTTCTCAGTAAAAAATATCCACTAGCATTTCGCGCAAATTTACGTGCATGGGAAAAATTTGTCGGCTGGAATGTAGTTTAAGAGCTGTTCGGTGCAGTAGTGCATCATTTCCTTCTCCAGTTCCTGCTTGTAGGAAACCATACCTTGCTGGCTAACCAAAGGTCCGGCGAAAAGCTTTTCTTCAGGGTAAAGTTTATGCAGTTTTTTAAAAAAATTCTCCGGTAGCCTGAACACGCCAAGACTGACCGAATGCAGGCGGTTTAAATCGATACGGGAAAAAACCTGCTCGAATAACTCACTGTATTGCTGTTCGTAGCCGGATTGATAAATCAACGGATCAAAGCGCAACCCGATTTGCCAGCCCTGTTCCTGCAACTTGCACAACGCATCCAGACGGCGTTCAACCGACGGCGCTTTGGCTTCGACTTTTTTGGCTATTTCATCCGGCGACAGGCTGAACGCCACGATACAACGGAGCAGCGGCTCGCGGTTTAACAGGCTTCTGACCTGGGTACTCTTGGTTCTTAACTCCAGCCAGGCGTTGGGCAACGTTGCAAAAAACGGCAAAAATTGCTCAGCAAAACCGGTTACCGGCTCCAAGGCCAAACTGTCGCAATCGTAGCCGGAAAAAAAATGCAAGGATTCGTCAGGCGACTCTAAGCACAATTGCCGAATGTCTTGCTGGAAATCCTCGTAATTGACAAACAGCACATAATTGGCCGACTGGTACATGCCCTGCAAAAAACAGTAACGGCAGTCATATAGACAATTGAGCATGTGCGAGAAGTAGTAGTTTCTTGCCGCCCCGATGCCGTAACCCAAGGGCGCAGGCAGCGCAAAGTTTTTATATTTTTCCGCCAATATCAAGGCGGGCTGCTGCTTTTGCAGGCGGAAATTTTGCGATTTGGGGTTAAACACTTCGCCGTAACGGCCGCAGGTTATTTTCCTGGCCTGCGGAAATCGCGCCACTATATCCAAAACACGCGGGTGTTGCAGGATGGCTTCCTCTATATAAATGGTTTCAATCATAAGCTCAGTTTAACGTTTGGTAGGTCTAATGTAGCACAGCTTGTTCGATCAAAAGGCTTGTGATTTATCATGCTGACCTTATATAGGGTAAAATACTTTCAACTCAACAAGCACACTAAACAATCATGAAAACAAACAAGATAGGTTTTATCGGCGGCGGCAACATGGCGTCCAGCCTGATCAGCGGATTGATTGCCAGCGGCCATGCGCCGGAACAAATTTGGGTGTCGGATATTAACCCTGACACTCTGACCACGTTGAAACATGATCTAAACGTCAATACATCGGCAAACAATGATGACGTCATCAATGCGGTCGATGTTGTGGTTCTGGCGGTTAAGCCGCAAGCGCTAAGCGCCGTGGCGCAAAGTATCGCCGCGCTGATTCAGCAAAAACAATCGCTGGTGGTATCGATCGCTGCCGGCATTAACCAGAACAGCTTGAGCCGTTGGTTAGGCGCAGATACCGCCATCGTGCGCTGCATGCCCAACACCCCGGCGCTGGTATTGACCGGCGCTACCGCATTGCATGCCAACGACAAGGTCACAGCCGAGCAATGCGACCTGGCGGAAAACATCTTGCGCTCAGTCGGCATTGCGCTGTGGGTTGAAGACGAAGCCGAGTTGGATGCAGTCACCGCCGTATCCGGCAGCGGCCCCGCCTATTTTTTCCTGTTGATGGAAGCCATGGAAAAAGCCGCGTTGGAACTGGGATTGCCCCAAGAAACCGCGCGTTTGCTGGTGCAACAAACCGCATTGGGTGCAGCCAAAATAGCGCTGGAGTCGGCCGAATCGCCCGAACAGTTACGCAAGCGCGTCACCTCCCCCGGCGGCACCACGCAACAGGCCATCGAGACTTTTGAGCAAGGCGGCTTTACCGAGCTGGTTTCAAAAGCATTACACGCGGCACGAGACCGCTCTATTGAAATGTCTAAACAAATGGAGAATTCATAATGGATTCCAGCTACATGACCGACCCGGCTATTTTCATCATCGACTCGCTGTTTTCGTTATATATTCTGGCAGTGCTGCTGCGCTTTTTATTGCAATGGTGCGGTGCCGATTTTTACAACCCTATCTCCCAGTTTCTGGTCAAGGCCACGCATCCGCCGTTAAAACTGCTGCGCCGCTTTGTACCGTCTATCGGCAAGATTGATACGTCCTCGTTGGTGCTGGTGCTCAGCCTGCAAATGCTGGCCGATTTTTCCATATTGCTGCTGAAAGGCGTCGCCATCAGTATCGGCGCGTTGACCATTTTATCGTTAACCCAGCTGGTTTCGTTGCTAATCAATATCTTTATCTATGCGATATTTGCCAGAGCCATACTCAGCTGGATGAATCCCGGCACGTTTGGCGCTGCATCGTCGATCTTGCACAGCCTGACCGAGCCAGTGCTTGGCCTATGCCGCAAATTCATTCCAGATCTGGGCGGTATAGACTTATCGCCATTGGCCGCCTTAATGCTTTTGCAACTGGCAAAAATGGTCATACTCCCGCCGTTGCACCAACTCGCCAGTTTGATCGGTTGAACTGGTACCACTGGGAACATGGAGTTTTAACCTTGAATCTCCATGTTCAACCCAAGGCCAGCAAGGACGAATGGGCGGGACTGCATGGAGACCGTTTGAAGCTCAGAGTCAAGGCCGCGCCGATCGACGGCAAAGCGAATCAGCATCTGATAGCGTTTATCGCCGATGAGTTTGGGGTCAGCAAGTCGTCCTGCAAGCTTGTAACCGGTGAATCCGGCCGGGAAAAGCGTATCGCCATCAGCTCGCCAAAAAAATTGCCCTCCCTGCCCGATTCCCTGCAATTTGATATTTCCTTGTGACAGCCGCGATTGGCATGAATATAGAAAG